>JBARXP010000355.1:0-21033 GCA_049647405.1 Elainellaceae cyanobacterium
TCAATTAAAACGGTGCTGGCAAAGCTCTGAAAATAGGCCGCCAGGTGAATCGCTGTGGTGGTTTTGCCCACGCCTCCCTTAAAACTAGCTACGGCAATGATCATGCGTCTGGTGATTGAACAGCGATATGATGCTTGTAGTGAAAAACCCGATTATACGGGCATCGTACAGCCATCTTAGTCTAATCATGTTGACCGAGTCTGAACCCAAACGCGAATCGACCTGGCGCGTTATCGTGCGGCTTTTGCGCTGGCACAAACCCGCCGGACGGCTCATCTTAATGATTCCGGCACTGTGGGCCGTTTTTTTAGGGGCACATAGCCTTCGTCCTGGCAGCCTTCCGCCGTGGCCTCTGATTGGAGTGATTGTGCTGGGAACCCTCACCACCAGTGCCGCCGGATGCGTCATCAACGACTTGTGGGATCGAAACATTGACCCCAATGTCGAGCGGACGCGCGATCGCCCCATCGCCTCCCGTGCTTTGACTGTGAAAACAGGCGTCGGCATTGCTTTGGTCGGCTTTGTCTGTGCGGGAGTGCTGGCGCTGTATCTCAATCCCCTGAGCTTTTGGCTGTGCGTGCTGGCGATTCCGTTTATCGTGCTCTATCCCCTGGCAAAACGAGTGTTTCCCGTGCCGCAACTGGTGCTGTCGCTCAACTGGGGCTTCGCGGTACTGATTAGCTGGACGGCGGTGACTCAACAAATCAGCCTCGCCACTTGGCTGCTTTGGGCAGCGGTGGTCTGCTGGACGATGGGCTTCGACACCGTGTATGCCATGTCTGACCGAGAAGACGACAAAAAGCTGGGTGTCAATTCGAGTGCGCTGTTTTTTGGCGATCGCGCGGCAGATGCCGTGGGCGTGTTTTTCGCGGCAACAGCGGTGTTGCTGGGGGCGGTGGCGATCGCCCTCAATCTCTCGTTTTGGTTTTGGATCAGCTTAGGGGTGGCGATCGTGGGGTGGGCCTATCACTACTATGAGCTGCGGCCTCGCAACCCTCACCGATCGATCTACGGCAAAATCTTTGGTCAGAATGTCTGGATTGGTTTTATTGTGCTGGTGGGTATGATTTTGGGTGCGTTGCTCTAGGCGCAGATTTCATCATGGCATTTCGATATCGGCATCGCATTCATTTTCGAGATACCGATGCGGCAGGCGTCGTTTTTTTCTCAAATCTTTTTTCCTTATTCCATGAAGCCTATGAAGCGTCGCTCGTGGCATCGGGTATTGATGTGCGGCAGTTTTTTCGGGCTGTCGATTTTGCTGCTCCCATTGTTCATGCAGACTGCGACTTTTTTCGCCCGATGCGGTGTGGGGAAATATATGACATTTTGCTCACGCCACAGCAGGCAAGCGTCAACGAATTTTCGATTACGTATCAGTCTTTTCGGGTCGATGGGGCGTTGGATAGCCTGGGAATAGACCGTCTCGCCACTCAATCTCGCTCAGACGGTTTAGCTCAACCGTTGACTCAAGAGGCTGAACCAGCCCTAGATCCGAAGCAGGCATCGGCAAAAGCATTCACCCGTCACGTGGTGATTTGTGCTGGCGATCGCCAGCGCATCGCTATTCCGCCGATGTTGTTGTCGTGGATTGAGCAGTGGCGTGACTAACCCTATCCTAAAAATCGGGCAACGTTCTAGACAAAATTGCCGACGCGAATCTTGTGGCGATTGAGCAACTGCTGGTACAGATATTCAAGCTTGGTGACGTTTTGGCTCAGGGTATAGCGATCGAGCACCCGCTGACGTGCCTTGCTGCCGAGCAGCGCGGTTAATTCGGGCTGATCTCGACAGAGGGGCAGCAGCGTTTGCAGTTGAGACGATACTCGATGGGTACTGAGGGTAATGCCAGAGCCATTTTCTAAGACCTCACCATCGGCTCCCGCGTCTGTAGCAACGCACGTCAGTCCACAGGCCATCGCTTCTAACAGCGAGATTGAAAGTCCCTCGACAAGAGAAGGTAAAACAAACACATCAGCCCCTTGCAAAATCTGGATACGCTGCTGCTCATCAGCGACAAACCCCATCCAGATAATATTGGACTCGCTGCTGTAGGTATGTTTTAGAGAAGCTGCCAGCGGCCCATTGCCAACAATCAGCAGCTTGCAGTCATCGCCCATGTTGCAGTTGCGCCAAGCTCGCAACAGAGCCTCTACATTTTTTTCTGGGGCGAGACGACCCTGATAGACAAATAGGCGTTTGGCAAAGAGTTGAGTTTTGAGATTCGATGCGCTCGGAAAATACTTTTCGGTATCTACGCCATTGGGAATGACGGCAATCTTGTCATCTGGCACACCCAACCGAATCAGCAAATTTCGCTGGACAAATGAAAAAACGATAACTCGGTCATAGTTTGCCAAACAGGGGGCATAGACCTGGTACATCAAGTGCTGAGTCCCAGAGGTGAGGCTAAGCCGTTTGTTGTCAAAGGGGGGGTGAAAGGTTGCCACCAGGGGCAGATCGAGTTCTTCGCAAATCTCTGGCAACATAAAATCCAGAGGCGACAGCGTCAGCGACGCATGAACCAGATCGGGCTTCAGCTTCTGGAGAGACTCAACCAAAACCTTGCTCGATCGCAGCGAAGGAATCGTATAAATCTGAGATTTGTATAGAAACGGAATCGGGACTTCTTGAATCTCTGGCTGAGGGTTTAGGCGATCGCCAGACTTTTCTGGAGGGTCAAAATGAAAAAAGCTAACTCGGTAGCCACGATCAAGGAGCGAGTTAGTAATTTCGCGACTGTAGGTTACATTCCCGCAGAAGGGTGACTTTTTTCCAAGCCATGCAATGTGCATTCAAGTGACTACGTACCATCATTAATCAGTGAAATGAGACCTTAGCCAGACTGTGAAGTTGTGCGGCTCGATCTCATAGGGGAACTATACCAGGTTAAGAGTCCACCAGCGAGAATGATGACGGACAGACTGATCAGAACTGCCGATAAACCAAACAAGGTTTCGGCAATGCCTGCTAAAGCTAAGGGCAAGCTTAACGCAATATTGACCGCATTATTTTGCAGGCCAAATACTTTTCCTCTCATGCGCTCAGGGGTTTCAGCTTGAATCGTCGTTTGCATGGGAATGCCGACTAGCGCCGCAAAAATGCCGAGCAGGCCAATTAAAATCAGCGCAGGCCACAGGTTTTGGGTCTGAAACGAGAGAATGGCGAGGCAGAGAGCCATGCCTGCTGAGCCAACGAGGCTCAGGTGAGATCGCCGAAACTGTTGCCCAAACTGACCCACGAGAGCCGCCCCAATGGCCATGCCCACGCCAGCGGCTGCTAGCAAGAAGCCAAACTGGTCAGAGTCAATCGTCGGAATCAGCTCCGCCAAGCGCACTGCGAGTACCGCCAGCGCGGCAAATACAGAAAATAGAATGACCAGTTGAATCAACGCTGCTCGCACCTTGTCGTGGTCGCGCAGATATCGCAAACCGTCTTTCATATCGGCCCAGATGTGGCTCTTTGCTTGCGACGCTGATTTTTGGCGCTCCTGGGGGCGAATCAAGAACAAAATTAACCCCGCTAGGGCGTAGCAACTGCCGACCAACAGCTCTTTGCCGATGTCGAGATCGCCCATAAAACGAGCGGCGATCGCATCGGCTAACTCTAGCAAAGGTTCTCCCAAGGCAAAGCCAACAATCACCGACGCCATCATCGTTGTGGTGTAGAGCGAGTTGGCCGACAACAAATGTTTTTTCTCAACCACCAGTGGAATGACGGCCTGCTCTGCCGGAGCAAAAAACTGGGTCAGCGTTGAGACTAAAAACGTGATGCCGAGCAACACAAAAAAGCCAACCGGAAGGCCATAAACAGGCTGCCAGTCGGCGGTGAGCCAGACCAGCATGGGCAACAGAAAAACCAGCCCTCCTCGAAGCAAATTCGTCGAAACTAAGACGACTTTTTTTTGCCAGCGATCGACAAACACCCCAGCCGCAAAGCCAAATAGCACCGCTGGAACGGTAAAGATAATCATTAACGATGACACCCAGCCGCTAATGCTCTGACCACTAGCCTGAAATCGGCTGGAAATGAGGGCAATCATCAAGACCAAATAGACCTTGTCAGCAATTTGGGAAAAAACTTGACCACTCCACAGAGCCAAAAAATTAAAATTTCTCAGCACAGGCAAAAAGCCGACCTCAAGCTCTGAACCATCGCCAAACGCTGCTGCTGGCTCTGCTAAGGGAGTCGTTGCGGGTGGATCTGCATCAGAATTAGCTGGAAGCGAGCCATTTTCGTGGGGCTGATCGGTTTGGCTGCCGTTGGAATTTTGGCCGTTGGGAATTTGGCCGTTGGGAATTTGGCCGTTACTCGTATTAATTTTCGGGTCTGTTTGAGATGACGCCTCTATTTCTTGAGCCGTTTCTTGCGCTCCATTCACAGACGGGCGATCGCCATCACCCTTCACATCGGGTTGGGGAGACGATTCTGATTCCGAGTGAATTTGTGAAGATGTCTCCGCAGATGAACTCTGGTCAGATAAAGAGAAAGATGACGCCTGATCGGAGGGCGTATCAGCAGCGGAGATAGAATCCAAAAATTCTGAATCAGAAAACGGCATTATGGAAAGACTTGAGGGTTACATCACAGAAAAAAGCGTTAAGTGGCTCGCACGGTTCAGGAAGGCATGTCAAGAATAAGCATTTCAGATACTAAGATTTCAGGCACTAGGCATTAGGCGGAGTCAACAGAAAGCAGGTCTCAATCAGCGCCGCCGATCGAATGGACTGATCAAAATGATATTGGGCATAGTGCCGCAACGTCCGTTCTAGAGAAAGCCAGGTTTCATGGGAGATAGGGCGATCGCCAGAGGCTTTCTCAAAAGAGCGAGCTTCGCCTAGCTGTCGCCTATCGAGACTCTGCATGGTCTCCCGCTGCTGGTCTGCTTGGGCAATCCATTGAAGCGCGGCAAGCTCCGCAGCCGTGAGCTGCGTTATTAACTCTATTCTGCGGGACGATGGCCGATTAATGTTACGCACATTCGGTAGATTCTGGGATAAATTTTGCTGCCCTCCATTTTGATAGGGCTGGGCATCGACTGACGGCACAACCGGATAAGCAGAAGCAGGCGATCGCACAATGGCTCGATAATCCTGCCCATAGGCCACGGTAGAAGGCCTCGAATAGTTTAGGTTTAGCCTAGAATCATGCTCTCCAGTGTCATTCATCGTGGAGTCATCCATAGTGGAATCATCCATAGTGGAGTCATCCGCGATCACCTCGTCGGCTGGGTAGCCAGCAGATTGGGCTTCACCATCGGTAGGATCAGGAGGAAGGGAGAGGACAATGCCCCCTGCCGTCGCGTCAAACTCTACCCTCCACTGAGAATCATCAAAATCAGGTTGAACCGTTCGCTGCGTCGCACAGCACTGAAACACCTGGGGGGCTAGCCCTCCATAGGCCAGCAACCCGTAGATCGTCTCAACTAAAGACCCCAGCGTTGCAGATGGCAGCTCAGATTCAAGTCGAGCCAAATAATCACAGACGAGGGCATAAAGCTCCTGCTGGGGGTGCTGAGCCAGCGCTTGAAACAGCACCAATTCGGCAATGTACTGGCCTGCCGTTAGTTTTCCTAGATCTTGACTCAGACCCGAAAAAGAAGTCACACTCTCAGCCTGAATCACCTTATCGAGCGATCGCCCCCGAATAATCAGCAGCTCGTTCACGACAAATAGACCGCTGCGTCCCCGCAAACTTGACTTGTGTTTACGAGCCCCTGGCGCAACCGCCCTAACGATGCCAAACTCTGGCGTGAGAATGGTCAAGAGGCGATCGTTTTCCCCAAACGGAATGCTCTTTAAATTGATGCCAGTCGCGGTATAGGTTTTGCTCATGCGATCGCGCGTCTTCTTAATGCTCCTCTAGTTCTGGAGGCAACCGTTGCACTTCAGCCTCAGGCTCTCCAATGTGCTGAAACTGGCGAACCAAGTCTGGCCCCCGCGAGGTTCCGAGCCGGGTTGCTCCGGCCAAGATCAAATCAACCGCTTGAGATGCTGTGCGAATGCCTCCCGCTGCCTTGATCCCCAGGCGATCGCGGGTACACTCATGCAGCAGCTTCACGTCTTCAACCGTGGCTCCCCCCGTCCACCCGGTGTGGGTTTTCAAATAGGCCACGCCCGCATCCATACAGATTTCGGCGGCGAGCCGCTTTTCTGCGTCATTCAGCAACGACATCTCTAGAATGGCTTTCACCGTTAGCCCCGTCGTGTCACAAATTTCAGCCAGTTCTCGATGCAGTTCATCGGTTCGTCCTGATCTTAGCCAACCGAGATTGATCACGACATCGAGTTCTGTCGCACCATGTTCTGTCGCTTCTTGAGCCTCATACAATTTCACCGCTGAGGTGGTCGCCCCTGAAGGAAAGCCAATCACCGCACACACGGCTGAGGGTCGGTTATGCAATAGCTCAGCAGCCTGAATCACATGGGTGGGGTACACACACACCGCCGGAAAGCCAAAGCGCTCTGCCTCACCACAGCAGCGGACAACTTGTTCGGCTGTGGCCAGGGGGTTGAGCAGCGCGTGATCGATAAATTTAGCCAGGTCGATGTCTTCAATGCCAGAATAGCGTGCCATGATGTTTCTCCATTAACGTGAGAATCCTCGAACCTGCGCTTGCAATCTAGATTTGACTTTAATCTCGACTCAGCCTGAGATCTAGACCCAGGCTGAGCGTTAAGCCTAATGGCTTCAGCCTAGTGACTCCAGTCTAGTGGCTCAAGCCTAATGACTTAAGTCTAGTGACTTCAGCCTAATGACAGTCGGGCGATCGCAGAGAAGCCTGGTGACCTAATGGCGGCACATCCAGCGATGGATTTCCGTCAAAAAATCCGTCAGGCTTGAGCGCGAAGTCAATGCGAGCCGCTGGCATAATCGGCCATTCTTCAGGTCGAGGAATGTGGTGGTGGCAGAAGGTATACCACACGACCACGTCTGTATTTTCGATGGGGCGATCGGCTGCTGTCCATTCGGGCAAGCCGTCTCCCTCTGCTCGCTGGTTAGGATAATCGCCCGCAGCATATCGCTCTTGGGGGTGATAGGGCGTCACCCAAAGATGGTAGTTCATAAAACCAGCCCGTTGCATAATTGAAGAATCGGGCTGGGCAAATGGGAGAATGTTTTCTCCAGGAACCAAACGATAGGCAGGCGATCGCCCAAGACGATTGGTCACGTTGGGATTGCAAATTTTCCAAAACCGCCCCGACAGGGGATTAGTCGTGCGCTGAGCTTCTGACTCACGACTGAATACCGTTTCCTGGGTCACGAAGGCATTGCCCCACGGATTTTCAGCCCCCGGTGCAACTGCGGCAGTATTCACTTCGCTGACAGAGTTATTGATTCCATCTAGAGCAAAATCCAGCCGCATGTTGAAAAAGTGCTGATGATAGAGGGCATTCAGTTCGGGTGCGACTAGCGTGCCGTGGGCGGGCTGGTTTGCTAAGGCTCCGCACAGCAAAATTCCGGTCAGCTTCACCTCAAACCGAAGACTGCCATCTTGGTAAAAATTCCAGTAAAACCCATACTCGTAGTTTTCAATGGTCGTGATGAAGGAAATCACCAGTTTGCGCGATCGCCTTACCTCAGTTTGGTCGATGCGCCAGTCGTAGTGTTTCCAGAGCACTCCGTCATCTTCTTCGTGGAGGCAGATCGCGTTTTCAATAACAGCGGCATTGCCCTTGATGTCATTCACATAGGCGTCAAAGTAATAAATCTCACCCAGGCAATCGCAGCCTAGCTTCAGCGAGTTTGCCAACACTCCAACGCCATATTCCCCCACATCAAAGGCATTTTTGCGGAAATGCTGCGGACGAGGATCTCCATAGGGCACCACCATTTCACTGAGAGAGGCTCGATAGAGCACCGAACGCTGGCGGCCCTGATCGGTATAAGACACCGTATGCAGCACCAGCCCTTCTCTGGGCGTAAACCCCACCCGAAACGACCAGTTTTGCCACTCGACTCGCTGCCCTTCGACGGTGAAGCTAGGGCCGTCTGGCTGCGTGATCTGGAGGGGCTTTAGGTCGGAGCGAAATTGAGAGCTAAACTCAGCCGCATATTCTCCCTGGTCAGGCGGCAACGGCACAACCCCTGTATCTTCAATCTGCACGATCGCCATCCGATTGAGATCGACGATGGGCGTGAGGCCGTCAATGGGTTTTGCATAGCCGTTACTATGAGCGCCTGAGCGCAACCAGCAGAGGGCGCGCACTAGCCTGACGCCGTCTTCTTCGGGTAGGCCATAATTTCCCACTGCCCAAGGATCGACCATCACCCAATCAAATTGAGTAATTCCTCGCCGCTCTAGCGCAGCCCGAAACTCTGGGTCAGCCTTAATCAGCGCTTCACAAGCCTCAATTTCCTCAGACAAGATAGCGGGCTGCACATGGGGCAGCGATCGCCAACTCATGAGGCTCTTCTGTGACAGATTAACGACCGCTTCGTAGGTGATGCCTGCGCCGCTGTCGAGAATGATGACCAAAGCCTGACGCTCTAGACACGCATCCTCAACAGATTCCCCTGCATCAACGGCGAGCACCACTGACTTAGGCGGCTCTTCTAAGGAAATTGTGACAAACCGAACGGATGAGCTGAGATCGGGGTGCGATCGCACACAATCTGCCGCCAGAGCAATCTCTTGCGGCGACAGCGGATCAAGCGGATGCATCGCTGCTGTCGGTGTCGATAATGAAAGTGGAGTCGAACGATCAGAACCCATTGCTAGCTCGCACAAACAATCTAAACAGAACTGCTAGGGGTGTTCCGAGATTCGGAAAGCCCCTAGCAGTCTACTAAAAGTCTATTTACTTGCGCCCACGCCTGTCTCGATCTTGGCGACGGCGATCGCGCCATTCAGCCGCAGTCAAATATGCGACACCGCCCGTTACTGCAACCAGCAGCCCCAACGCTAGCGTCGCTAAAACTCCTAGGGCTGATACTTCAATATCCATATCCAATCCCGATGTAACCTCATCAAGCGTGCAACGTGATCTAGGACTTGCCTAGAAACCGTTGCGGCCCCAAACGACCATCGAGATAGAAAATGTAAACACGACGAGCAGCGAAACCCATCCCAAAGTCAGAATATCCATGTTTTAACCCGTAACTCTTAATATCAAATGGCTGAATATGAATAACTTCAACGCCTATTTATCATAATCTAAAGTGGAGCCGTCATCCTGATTCGTCTCGATTACGAATCCGATTGCAAATCCGATTGCAAATTCGTATGTTGCAATCACGATTGCTCTGAGATAACGTCTTCACAGATTAGCTTCATGGGTTGACGTTCGTTTCAATCATGACCCCCATGACAACAGGCGTTTCCGTCCTAGACATCCGCATCCGCATTCGAGTCCAAAAGAGGTATTGGTTATGGCAAATGAGGCACATCTCTTACAGCTGAAAGAAGGGGTAGACGCCTGGAATCAGTGGAGAGAGGCAACACCTGATACCCTTCCTGATTTGGAAGGGGCCAACCTTAATCAAATGACTCTTAATTCGATCAACCTTAAGGGTGCAAACCTCAACGGTGTGTCACTCATCGGCACAGAGCTTGACTTCGCTATCTTAGTCGGAGCCAACCTCATCAACGCCAATATGAACGGGATTGACTTAAAAGAAGCGGACTTGACCCAGGCCAATCTCAGCCATGCCAATCTTTTAGGCGCTTATCTGAGTGGAGCAAACTTCACCCAGGCCAACCTCAGCTATGCGATTTTGCAACGAGCCGATCTCACAGGTGCCAACTTGACCGAGGCGAGCTTAGTCAAGGCGGTTTTGCTTGGAACTGATTTGAATCGAGCAAACCTGACCGGAGCCGACCTCAGCGAAGCCGATCTCAGCCGTGCAGACTTGGGTCGAGCCATCCTGACACGCGCAGATTTTACCGGAGCAATCTTGAATGAAGCTCGCCTGATTGGTGCAGAGATGAGCGAAGCTGATATGACCAACGTTGACCTGCGAGGAGCCCGACTCAATCGGGCTGACTTAAGCGACACGCTCTTGATCGGCGCATGGTTTAGCGGCACAACGCTCCTAGGTGCGCGACTCAATCGCGCTATTCTCAGCGGCCTCAACTTGCGCGACACCAATCTTAGCGGTGCCAACCTAACCGACGCCAATCTCCGGGGAGCAAACCTGACCGAAGCGAACCTGAGCAACGCCACAATGCCCGATGGTACGGTGCGAGACTAGACCGACTAGAACTTGGCACTAGAATCTGAAGCCTGCCACACCCATGCCTTACTGAACCACGACTTACTGAATCACGACTTACTGGGCCACAACCTGAGCCCCATGACTGCGGGGATCATCAAAAGCAGGGCTAAACGAAGCAGATTCTTCGACCTCAGATTGGCGACCCAATGATTGCTGATAAGGGAGCACTTCTCCTAGAGATAAAGCGGCTAGATTCTCGGCGAGAACGGTCTTGGGCTGTTCTCCGATGGCGCTGGCGATCGCCTGCCCATCCGCATCCATAAACAAAAAGTGAGGAATGCCATCCACCCGATATTTCAGCATTTCGGGCAGCCATTTTGAGTTATCGACATTTAGCATCACAAAGTTGATGCGATCGCCATACTCAGCTCTCATCTGAGCCATATCGCCTGCCATGGCCTGACAGCTGGTACACCAGTTGGCATAAAACTCAACCAGGCTCGGCTTTTGATTGGTTGTCGCAACCTCGTATGTCGTAGCAGATTTCGCCAGTGAGGTGAGAGATTCGCTGCCCGTTGCAGTTTGGCTACCCACAAAAACAGAAGCCGACAATATGACCGCGACCAACACCACCAAGAAATTTCGAATGCGGACTCTTAGGGAAGTAGGAGGGTTATTCTGAGCGGTTTGAGAGTTAGGAGCCTGTGTGTCAGAAGGTGCGTCGATTGCCATAAACGTTATAGAACCTGGTTATAGAACCTGTGAGAACTCGATTTGACTCGTCCAGACCGTCATGATTCGATGATTGCTTCATGATTGTCTGGCAGACGGTTGACGCCGATTAGTTTGCGCTATTTATTACAATTCATTGTAGAGAAGACACTTCATTTTTGGGGCTTGTGAAAAAACGCATCACTCTCACCTTTCCAAAACGAACCGTTCACATGCCCGTGACCTATCGATTAGCGAAAGATTTCAATGTGGCCGCCAATATCATCCGCGCTCAGGTGACTCCCAACCAAGTGGGCACCCTCGTTGTCGAGCTTCAAGGTGATATCGACCAGATTGACGCGGCTGTGGACTGGATGGAAACCCAAAGTATCGAAGTTTCCCAGGCAAGTCACGAAATCGTGATTGATGAAGACATGTGCGTCCATTGTGGACTATGCACGGGCGTCTGTCCGACGCAGGCGCTCTCGCTCGACCCTGCGACGTTTCGCCTCACCTTCACGCGATCGCGCTGTATTGTCTGCGAACAATGCATTCCAACCTGCCCAGTGCAGGCTATTTCCACAAATCTGTAACTGTTGTCCAGATTCAGTTGTCCAGATTCTGTTGTCCAGATTCAGTTCGTTAGTCACGATCCACACCAATAAAGATCACAAAAACAAGGCCAACCGGAATCAAGATTGAGCCTCTGCGATCTGACGATTCTGTACAAAACCCCGTTGAGGCAACCACTGCACGGCTCCGTTTTGATCGGTGCGGTAAATTTGAGTCTTCAGAGCCCGGAGAGGATGATGCATATCTAAAACAGATGTGTAGTGGGGGGCGATCGCCGTCTGAGGGGCGATGTGTTGCAGCAGGTCTGCATCTAACTCTGTTCCGGGCCACCACAGCACATCAGAGGGTAACCACTGAGCCAATTCGGGTTGGGTGCGCCAGAGTCGATTAAGGCTTTTGGCTCGATCAGAAGCTACCACCAGCCAAGATTCATCGTCTACCGTAAGCCGCAACATACAGGGATCTCCGGCCAGAAACTGAATCTGCTCTGAGCCTAGTTGAACTTGCTGTCCGGGTTCAAAAGAAGCCGTGCGAAAACGAGCGTTTTTGAGAGTAGCCTCCGTTTCGGTTGGCGCACGTTGAGCCAATTGACGAGAGTAAAAGGTTCGAATCGAAACCGTCTGGAGAATACGATCCCAGCCACTATCGGTTGTTGCCAGCGATGGGGCGATCGCCCAGGTCAATCGTCCAATGCCCTGCTGCCGCAAAAACGGAAGCACCGTATACTCGGCATCCTGAACCGTGCCGTCATAAATCAGTCCCGTGTTGCCGTGATTTTGAATCACAATGGCGGGGGTGTTTTTTGTGGCTAATACCGTCACCTGAACTAGCTGAGTCTGGGCAAACCCAATCGGGATCACGACCAGGGCCAAGGCACCCAAGCCAACAATCCACCAAAGCCGACGACGACGAGCCTGCCACCAAACAAGACCATACAGGCCGTACAGCACAACAACCTGCCAAGCCGTAATCGTCCCCGTGATCAGCACACTGCCTGGGAATCCATTGAATAGGTTGACCAAAAACATCAAGGCCCAAATGACAGGCGAAAGACTCAGCGCGACAATGCCCGCTAGCATGGGCGAGGCGAGGGCGATCGCCGCACAGGCCATACCGCCGAGACTCAGCACTACAATTAAGGGGGTCGCGATCGCATTGAGCAGAATGCTATAGGTTGGCACAGTACCAAAGACATAGAGCTGTAGGGGCACAGTCCACAGATAAGCTGCAATCGGAATCGCCACCAGGGTTGCGATCCCGGTCGGCATCCAGTCGAGCCACTTCATTAGCACGGGAGACGTGACGAGCAATCCCAGGGTCGCCAAAAAACTCAGCTGAAATCCCAAATCCCAAACCCACAAAGGATTCCAAATCAGCATCAGTGTGGCGATCGCCACCAGCAAAGCAACCGGACGCGTCTTCCGGTCTAGGCTTGCTCCCACCAGTGCGGCACATCCCATCAGCGCCGCTCGCACAATCGACGGCTGCACTCCGGTTAAACCGACATATACAAGCAAGGCAGCGATCCCCAAAATCAGCCGGGGCTTTGCCGACCAGGTTTTGGCAAAAAACAGCACCGCTCCCAGCAGGAGTGAGACATGGAATCCAGAGGCCGCGATGGTGTGAGCCAAGCCCGCCTGATTGAAGGCATCGCGGATGTCGAACGGCAAATCGACCGCATTTCGTCCCAACACCATCGCACTTAGGAGAGCACCTTCAGCACCGCCCAGAGCAAGAATAAACGCCCCAACAATTCGATGCCGCAGTCGCCAAAACAACGAGGGCGATCGCCCTTCCTCTACGGTCAATTCCGTTGCACTCAGCCCGACAAACACCCCCCGCCGAGCCAGATATTGCTTAAAATCGAAGCCACCTGGATTTTGAGCGGGCTGAGGCTCGTAGAGCCTGCCCGTCACTCGAATCGTCTGCCCTGGATATAGCTCAGCGTCAACTGGTGATGGAATCGTGACATAGAGTTTGCCTGTAGGTTCGGGCAGTTGAGTCTGCCTCGGAAAGCTTGATGAGTTTGAGCTAGATTCAATTGATTCTGACTGCTGCGGCTCATCAGATGCCTCAGATGAAGATGGAGCAACCCGATCAACGTGCAGATCAAACTTGATTTTTTGATTGCGTGTCAGCCGAGGTTCATCGAGCAACCTGCCCCATATCTGAATCTCCGTATCTGCATATTTGGCTTGAAATCGACTAATGTCTGAGCTGGAAGGTTGAGGAGCCCTCAGCTCGCAGTAGAGAATTGCACAGCAGCCGATTAATCCTGCAACTAGCCAAAGCCTGACCTTTGGGCCAACACGCCAGTATCGAGGGGCGATCGCCGCCGTTGCTCCCCCCAACACCACCATGATGACAATGCTCACGGGCAAACCCAAAACCGTTTGAGAAAACCCCGTGAGCATTGCACCCAAGATATAAGTCAGGCAAAGGATCAACAATCCATTTGCCTTCATCGTTCAATGCACCCTGATGTTAAATCATGTCTTTGAATGACACTCCTACATTAAACTCGGGCAATCCATCAAATAAAATGCTAGTTTTACTCAAAAAGTAAAAGCATTCGCTATAAGTTCAGGGAATTCTCGCTATTGCTGTCGCAGATGCTTGCACCATCACAGTCACAGGCTAAATAGCACAGGCTAAATAGACAGACCTAATTTCAGTCCTAGCAGAGCGTGCAAAAACATCACGCATAGAGCGGCGCTCCCCAGATAAGCATGGGCGCTACGGAATCCTGGATTACCTTTACTGAATCCCAAAGCGGCGATCGCCCCATTGGCCGCGAGCAAAATAAGTACCACAGACCCCGTCCAAAAGTGTGGGCTGTCGAGAATAGGCTCTCCCTGCATCACCAGAGACAAAAGCCCTCCGGTGTAGCCTAGGGCGATAAAAGTCGCCATTAGAGGAGCCATAACCTTATGATCTTTGCGGCTCTTGAGTGCGGCTTCTCCACTGCCCAAGGTGCGAATGCGCCACCCCGTCAGCCCTACGAAGCTGCCCATGACAAATACGACGATGCCCATCATCAAGGGGTGCCCCCAATGGACAATCGCTGCTGGCGTACCGAAGGAGCCAAATCCGTCGGCGATCGGTTGTAGAAATTCGCTTAACTGTTCCCCTAACTGTGCAAACACCATGACGCTTGCTCCTCGCTCCAACTATTTTATTTAAGAAGTGTTGAGCATATTGTAAAGGAACCTTTCTTGGCGATCGCGATCTAGCATGTTTGGGTGACCCATCGAAGCGGAATAGCAATCAGTTAAATCTCTGGAATCCTTGAAAATCATTAGAAATCCTTGATTCTGGATATGGAGAACAGGACTTGCCGCGAACAAAATTAGGTATGAGTCAGTTAGGTATGAGTCAGTCCACAGATACCCAGTCCACAGATACCCAGCCCACAATGAAATTTTGGATCAAACGATTAGCCAGATTGTTAATGATTGGCGGATATGCGGGGGCGATCGCCGCCTGTGCCTCTCCCCCCTCAACCACGACGGATGATGGCGCTGATGGATCAGAAACAGAACGATCTGCCGATATTGCTCAAGAACCGACCCAGTCCCAGGCCAATCAAGCCCAATCGTTGCCTCCAAGCAATAGTCAAATTCCGACAGAGCCGTTGACTCCTGAGCCTATTCGCATCACTGCGGCAGAGTTACCCGCCCCCTTTACGACTCCAAGCGCTTCAATGTCGCCTTCAGTAGTTGCGATTCCTGATAATCCGGTGCTCCAGGTACCCGCAGGGTTTACGGTCAACGTCTTTGCCGAAGGGCTTGATCGACCTCGTTGGCTCGCGCTCACACCCGAAGGCGACGTGCTCGTCACAGAAACTCGACAAAATCGCATTCGGCTCTTGAAAGACACCAACGGCGATGGAGTGGCCGACGATCGCCAAACCTTTGCTGACAACAGCAATGGACTCAATATCCCATTTGGCATGGCCTTTGTAGATAGTTTCTTTTTCCTCGGCAATACGGATGAGGTGCGGCGTTTTCCCTACAGTCCAGCTCAAAACCAGCTCCAGGGTCGTGGCGAAAAGATTATGGACTTGCCCGGAGGTGGCTATAACCAGCACTGGACGCGCAACGTCATTCCTAGCGCGAATGGTCAGCAGCTCTACGTTTCGATTGGCTCGCGCTCTAACGTCAGTGAAGAACCGTTGCCTCGTGCCTCGGTGCAGCAGGTTGACCTTGATGGCTCCAATCAAACAACAGTTGCCTGGGGTCTGAGAAACCCTGTGGGGCTAGATGTTCATCCCCAAACAGGTGACCTGTACACCACGGTCAACGAGCGCGATGGCATGGGCGACAACTTAGTGCCCGACTATCTGGCGCAAATTCAGTCGGGAGAGTTTTATGGGTGGCCCTACGCCTATTTCAAGCCTGAGCTGCTTGACCCTCGACAGATGGCGGGCGATCGCAGCCGTAATCCTGATCTCTCAGCCCAAACTCAAACTCCCGATGTGTTGTTTCAGGCTCACTCTGCTGCGTTAGGGCTGCAATTCTATGACGGCAATACCTTTCCTGAGCGATATCGCAATGGAGCATTTGTCGCCTTTCGCGGCTCTTGGAACCGCAGCGAGGGCACAGGCTATAAGCTCGTGTTTGTGCCCTTTGACGAGGCAGGTCAGCCACTCGGCCACTATGAAGATTTTCTCACTGGGTTTCTGCTCGACCCTTCTGGCCCCACCGCTTGGGGACGCCCCGTCGGATTGCTGACATTACCCGACGGCAGCCTGCTGTTTACAGAAGAATTTAATCAGCGTATCTACCGGGTTCAATATCACGGAGAATAAGAGTGCTGTTGATGCTGTTGATTCAGTGTGAATCAACAGTGACTTCGAGTGTTTCCGGAAAATGGGGTAGAGCATAGCGATTTTCTACTCAAAAATATTAGACATTTATCACGTTCTTAACAAGCGCTTCTGAAAAGTCAGTACACTAAAGTCGTTTTAGTTGTTTTGTCTTTGATATGCGGCTTTAATTTGATACGTGGCTTCAAATGAAAACAACTGCTTCAGTCAACATTCAATCGACTGAAACTCAGTTAAGTAGCCCAGCATCATTCACGGTTGCTAAGTTCTGCTTCTAAGTCCTGCGCTGACTGCTGTGCTGACAGCGGTGGTAGGCCAAAATGAAGGGATTTTATATCTGATGGTGTCTGCTGACTTAATCGAGGAGTAGCTATTGAGCTAAGTAATTGGGCTAAGTATCTATCTACTTACATCTATTACTTGCATTTGTATTGAGCAGTAGAAAAGCAGCAAGAAAAAATTTCGAGATATCCCGATCAGTGTTTGGAGGTCATGAATTTGAAGAGGGACAGCGTCAGCCAGTCTGCCCAGGGATCGGTCAACCCTCACCCCAGAGGATTAACCAATCGCCTCAGGTTTGGAGTTGCTATTGTTTCTGTTGTTGGATTTATTATGGGCTGTAGTGAAAGTAAAGTTGCTCAATGCAACAGTTTGATCGAAGTCGCCAATCAGGCAGCAATGGAAGTGGAGCAAGTGACTCAGACTGCCAGTGCCGAAGATACAGAAGCGTTTCGCACCGTGGCGGCGGCGGCAGATGAGGCGGCAACCACCTTAGAAAGCATCGAACTTTCAGATGCGACCTTAGAAGAATACAAACAGCGATTTATCACGCTCTATGTTGAGACCAGTGCTGCGACTCAATCTCTAGTCGATGCCGTCGAGCAACAAAATGCCCAGGCCGCAACAGATGCTTACAATAAGCTTCAATCTGCCACTCAGCAAGAGAGCCCTCTCGTTGACGCTGTTAACGATTACTGCCAGAGCGAAACCTGAAGCATCAGATGTAAAGCTCCACTCAAGCACTCCATTAAGGGTCGGAAACCAGTGGCGATCTAAAGCTGAGACTCTGGGTTAGTTACAGGTTCCGATTCTCTTGGGGCAAGGCGCGATCGCCATTCTCGAATCTGAAGCTGCGCTGGGGCAAAAGCAGTCGTTTGGGGAGGCACCATCTCAGCCACGGCAATGGCGCGCTGAAGGTTTCGAGATGCCTCATTTTGAGCAATTCTAAGAAGTGCTTCGCTCCACTGATTGACCAGGCGATCGGCCTCAGAGCGCTGAGGGTTATCTCGTTCAATCTGGTTAGCCACTCGAATTGCGGCAGCAAGAGCCTCAGGCGTTCCGGCATTGGCGGTGCCTGTGGCCTGCTGAAGTCGGGCTCTTCCCTGTTGCGATTGGGCTGTTTGGTTGATCTGGCGCTGCCAGTTACGAATATTGGTCTGAGCTTCTTCATAGAGCGCCCGCCCCGGACGAATCTGCCCCGCAACGTTAATCGCCTGCTGCAAGTTACCCGACTGAGCAATTTGATTGGCTTCGCTTAGATAGGGGCGGTCTTGAATGCGCTCCACTTGACTCGTCCAGTTGCGGATCTGGCGACGGGCTTCGTCGTGTAGAGGTCGATTGTCACCGATGCGACGAGCTTCTAGAATCGCGGCCTGAAGCGAAAAGACATCGCCTTGACTCGCTAATTGCTCGGCTCGTTCAAGGACAGGCCGATCTTCAATCGTATAAATTCGATTGAGCCACTCATTAGCCAATTGCTGGGCTTCGGCGGAACGAGGATTGCTGTTGGGAACCAGCTTCACTTCGGCGATCGCATCTTGGAGGGCAGAAACTGTGCCTGGAGCCGCCATTGCTTTTGCCCTTTCGAGCCGTCGCAGATCCTGAACTTCAAGCTGCCAGCTACGAGACAGTTCCTGAGCTTTGCTGTAGAGCGGACGGCTCCCAGGCAATCCGTCTGCTAAAACAATAGCCGCTTCGAGACCTGAAACGGTTCCTGACTGAGCCCGTTGAACCGCAAGCGCCAACTCTCTCAAATCATTCGCTTGGGCCTGGTATTCGAGACCCGGTGGTAACCGATCGGCAATCTTGCCAACACCGTCTACTTCACCACGATCAAGAGCCGCTTTGCCCTCCTCAAGCACGTCATCCCATAGCTCAACCAGCAACCGCCGAGCAGCCGGATAGAGGAAACTGTCTTCTTCAATGGTCTCGACTTTTTCAATCGCTGCCAGCAAGTTACTGAGTCCGCCTTGGCGAGACAGGCTGCGAGCCTCTGCGAGTTTGGCGCTGATTTCGCGAGATGTCTCAATCAGGGTGTTGATTTGCTCATATTTCACGGTTGCCCAATACTCATTGCCGACGCTGAGTAGCTCAACCGCAACGGAAAATGCTTTTTGCAGATTATCAGACTGAATAGCTGACTCTGCTTCTGCATAAATCTCCTCTGCTTTTGCCCAAACAGACCGCCACTGGTCGATGCGATCGCCAACTTGGTCGTGTGCGGCTCCCTGCACGGGGATTTTTTCTGCCATTTCAATGGCAAGCTCTAATTCTCCTTTCTGAAACTGAACCTCAGCCAGATCAAGAATTTGGAGAGACCACCCATCAATCAGCACATCGGCTTCTTGGCGCATGGGATGATCAGAGGGCAGACCATCGACCAGATCAATAGCTGTCAGTAAATCATCTACGGTTTTCTTATTGGCGGCCAACTCGGCACAGTACATTCGCAGCGATGCAGACGCCGTAGGCCAAAAAATTGAAGGACAGTTGGGTAAAGCTGGGATCTTGTACAGGAGCGCAAATGAAAACCCAGAGACGCCTCCTAATAGGGCGATCGCCAAGGTTGTCCAAAAGATCCAGCTCTTGAAAATCCCTCCCTTCTTGCGACGAGGAGGAGCATCTGAATTAGGGTGCTGTTCAAGGATTTGAGGAGATGGCGAACCTGACTCTTTGCTGGCAACCCGTGCAGACGCGGTGTGAGAGTAAGTCTCGGCAGCCCCTTCCTGCTGAGGATACTTAGGACTGAAAAAGGTTCCCTGATCGACCTGAGGCTGATGCTTAGAGGAGTGCGATCGCTGCTGACTCTGGGATGCCTGCTGAGGAGCATTCCCCCGCTTTTTAGGAGGACGAGATGACGAATGCTGCGAACGCCTTGGAAATCTTCGCTGATCAGCCATATTATCTCGATCGAAACTCACTACAACAGAGCTAACAAAACCTGCCAACTCACTTCAGGAATACAGGGTAAGTCACCCCTCGTCACCATGCCAATTATCAAGGCAATATAACACTA
This sequence comes from Elainellaceae cyanobacterium, assembly GCA_049647405.1. Taxonomy (GTDB): domain Bacteria; phylum Cyanobacteriota; class Cyanobacteriia; order CAKZMO01; family CAKZMO01; genus CAKZMO01. The sequence continues at coordinate 19,566 of JBARXP010000355.1, forward strand.
TGCAAGTATTTGCGCCTGAATCCTGACAGATTGATACAAGATATTCCTAAGTACAGATTGATACAGGATATTTTTAAGTATTGCTGAGATTGTTCCCAATTTTTCTAGAACAAATGAGGCACAAGAGAGTTGAACTGGGTGGGTTCCGAGCCTAATTCTCCATAAAACTGCACAGAATAAAGCTTCACAAAAAGCTGTATAGAACAAAGCCCCAAGGGTGGAATCGTAGCCCGTTAGCGAGGCGATCGCCGCCGCCCGCAAGCTCTCAATCCTCATAACTCAATCCAGGCAAATCAATCCAGGCAAATCAATCCAGGCAAATTTTTAAAGACAGACGCTACGACAAAGAAGAGTCGTGTACACTCATGGCTTGAACAAAAGAGCGGAATGCCTGTGAGGAAACGACAATGGGAACATTGCTGGTCAAAAATATTCACACTCTAGTGACGATGGATGCAGAGCGGCGAGAACTGCGCCGAGCTGCCATCTTTGCCAGAGACGGCGTTATTGAGCAGGTAGGCGTGTCAGAAGATCTGCCCGAATCGGCAGATGAAATGCTGGACTTGGGCGATCGCCACATCGTTTTGCCAGGGCTTGTCAATACCCATCATCATTTTTTCCAGGCTTTAACACGAGTCATTCCCGCCGCCCAAGACGGAACTTTGTTTAACTGGCTGCAAACGCTTTATCCTATCTGGTCAAAGCTGACAGCAGAAGGCGTCTACGTGAGCGCCCAAATGGCCGCCGCCGAACTCATGCTATCGGGCTGCACCACCGCCAGCGACCACCTCTACCTTTTTCCCAATGACTGTACTCTAGACGACGAAATTCGGGCTATTCAGGCGATGGGGCTGCGATTTCATGCCAGCCGCGGCAGCATGAGCTTAGGCGAAAGCCAGGGAGGGCTGCCGCCCGATACGCTGGTCGAGTCAGAAGAGGCCATTCTCAAAGATTCTCAGCGATTGATTGAGCAGTACCATGATGCCTCTCGCTACTCAATGTTGCGCATGACGTTGGCTCCCTGTTCGCCTTTTTCTGTATCACGGGATCTAATGCGGGAATCTGCGGCGCTGGCTCGCTCTTATGAAGGAGTACGGCTTCACACCCACCTAGCCGAAAATACGTCAGATGTAGACTACAGTCTGGCTAATTTTGGGCTCATTCCAGGAGACTATGCCGAATCCGTTGGCTGGCTGGGTGATGATGTGTGGCATGCTCACTGTGTCCAGCTCAGCGATCATTCCATCGCCAAATTTGGCCGCACGGGTACCGGAGTGGCTCATTGCCCTTGCAGCAACATGCGGCTTGCCAGCGGCATGGCCCCGATTCGAAAAATGCTCGACCATGACGTTCCGGTAGGGTTAGGCGTCGATGGCTCAGCCTCAAACGACACAGGTAATTTGCTTCAAGAAGCCCGCACCGCATTTTTAATGGCACGGGTGAGGGAAGGCTCAGCCTCGGCCATGAC
>JBARXP010000356.1:0-23027 GCA_049647405.1 Elainellaceae cyanobacterium
TATCTAAGATGCAACAGCAGAGCGACGCCGACGATTGCTGCTGCTCTTCATATCTGCGGGCTTAGTCGGGGTTTGAATCATCAGAGTCAACATAGGCCGACTCTTCAGCTCACGCTTTAACACTCTCTGAATGTCTAATTCGAGATGAGTTTTGAGCTTGACCCAATCGACTTCGATATCGTCATCGTAGGTATGGCTGATATCACTCCAGCGACTGCGCAGGGTTTTCTCGATGCTGCCTTCAATATCACGATTGAGTCGCTCAGGTTCGACCGCTAGCGCTACGCCACGCACCAAAATTTCGGGTTTAGTCACCATCTGACCATCCCAGCCAATCGCAGTGGCGATCGTCACCATGCCTTCTTCAGCAAGCTGTTGCCGTTCTTTCAGCACCCGGTCATGCACCATACCCGTCCGAGATGAATCGACCAGCTCAATGCCAGAAGGAACTCGCCCAGCAATCTTAATGTGCTCTGGCGCAAGCTCGACAATGTCGCCGTTGTCGATGATGACCATGTTTTCTGCCGGAACGCCCATTTGCTGAGCCGTCTGGCTGTGCTTCACCAACATGCGATGCTCACCGTGAACAGGCAAGAAAAACTTTGGCCGGGTCAGCGCTAGCATCAGCTTCTGGTCTTCTTGTGCCCCGTGACCAGACACATGCAGACCTTCGCCCTTGCCGTAAACGACCTTGGCTCCCTGCATCATCAGCTTGTCAATCGTGTTGACCACTGCGATGGTGTTGCCTGGGATAGGATTGGCCGAGAAAACGACCGTATCGCCTTCTTGGATTCTGATTTGACGGTGCCCTTGATTTGCAATGCGAGTCAGGGCTGCCATCGGTTCTCCTTGAGAACCTGTCGTCAAGATTAAAACGCCTTCACTAGGAAGCCTCTTTGCTTGATTCAACGACACAAATAATTCGTCGGGGCACTTGATGTAGCCCAAGTTGCGAGCGTGGGCAATCACGTTGAGCATCGATCGCCCAACGATAGCAACCACCCGATTGTGCTTTTGAGCTAGCTCTAGAATCATGTTGACCCGATGCACCGACGATGCAAAGGTGGTCACCAACAGTCGCTTAGAAGCATTGCCAAACACGCGATCGAGGTTGGGGAAGACCGATCGCTCGGAGGGGGTAGAACCAGGCACTTCTGAGTTGGTAGAGTCACTCATGAGACAGAGAACACCCTTTTCTCCATACTCAGCTAGCTTTTGGAAATCAAAAAATTCGCCATCGACAGGGGTGTGGTCAACTTTAAAGTCGCCCGAGTGAATCACAATCCCAATTGGAGTATGAATCGCAACTGTAAAGCTATCCGCGATGGAATGGGTATTGCGGATGTATTCCACCAAAAATGACTTGCCAACTCGCACCATATCGCGAGGTCTGACCGTGCGAATTTCGGTTCGATCAGAGACGCCTGCTTCTTCAAGCTTGCCCTCTAGGAGTGCCATCGCCAAACGAGGGCCGTAAATGACAGGAATATCGAATTGCTTAAGATGAAACGCGATACCGCCAATATGGTCTTCGTGACCATGGGTGACGATCATCCCCTTAATCTTGTGGCGATTGTCACGTAGGTAAGTCGTGTCAGGTAAGACAATATTGACTCCATGCATTCCGTCAGTAGGAAAGGCAAGCCCTGCATCAAGCAAAACGATTTCGTCGCCATACTCAAACACGCAGGTATTTTTACCAATTTCGTGTAGGCCACCTAGAGGAATGATTTTGAGAGTTGGAGATTCGGTTGAACCCATAAGTATCCTTTGTAGACGTTAGATAGTTGACATTGATTTGAAATTCGGAAATTTGAAACTCGGAATTTTAGACTTGAAACTTGGTAGAAAAGCCCCAAACACGTGATTGGGAATCTGAAAGTGTTTTGAACCGTTATGAATCTGCAATTTCGAATGTGTATCGTACTAGGCTGTCTACTCTAAAGAGCCGACTTAGCCAGCAGTGAGATTTGTTGGGAAGCGATCGCCATAAACACAGCGATGTGGACGGAACGTTAACTTCAAAAATTTTCACAATCACAATATAAACAGGCTATAAACTAGGAATCTTTTAAAACTCAAATGTGTACCTTGAAAGACGCAGAATATTCAAAAAAATATTTTAGATTCAGAATATTTAAATGTTTGGGATGCTAGGGGAGAAAATGTCTGGGGTTAAGATTTCCTAAACTAACAGGTATCTCAAAACCGATGCACTGTTCTAATAGCGTTGTCCTAATAAAAGCAAGAAGATAAATTCACTCAGCATCAAGACTTAAAACCAAGAACTTAAAGCAGTCAACTCAGCAACCAGCTAAATATAAGATACCGAGACAGACATAAATGTATTTTACTTGATACTTAATAAGGTAGACGTAAAATCAGATAAATGCCAGAACAATATGGGGCTACCTTGAATATATAGTAATGAACTTTATCGTGTTCTGTCGAGCGTTCACTATTTAGAAGCCATTCGTGGGCTGTTAATCAGGCTCGACAACTCAGAAGAAACTTGCACAACCATCACATGATTAATCTACCATCAACCTAATTATCAATCAGTCTAAAATATAAAAAGTTTTGATATTTAGTCTGATTAAAACGATGTAAAAATGACGAAGGTAACCTCTTAACAGCTCTTCCTATTGCTTAAATCCTATTGCTCAAGTTAGACGCCTCTTCAAACCTAAAATTTCTGTAATTTTGCAATATTTGATAGTTCTCAACGGGTAGTTTTCAGGTTTGTTAGTAACCTAATCAAAACGCCTAGACGAAAACATCTCATTTAACTCAGACGAACTCGGTATTCTTTGATGACGGTCAGCGTCAGCGGCCTCGCGATTATAGCCTTTAGACCTTTCCTATGCTTGTTGCATCCATCTTGACGATAATCTACTCTTTTTCCTCAAAAAAGCAAGTTTTTCCAAAAAAAGTAAATTGAACTAGATTTCTGGACGTTTTATCTCTGTTAGCCCATGAGTTGAGCTTTATCTTTTTGCTCTACTCACACAAGGCTCTGATCAAGCAAACTCTAGACAATCTCTGACCTAGAAAAACGAACTTAAAGAAGCTGTACATCAGCCATAACGGTTTTTAACAGATGCTCTGACTCTGGAGCGATCGCACACAGCGGGAGGCGAGTCTCTCCGACAGACCAACCCTGAAGCCGCAGAGCAGCCTTAACAGGAATAGGATTGGTCTCAATAAACAAGGTTTTGAACAGGTCAAGATATTGACTGTGAATTTGTGCAGCCTTTACGACAGCTCCAGATTCATAAGCCTGAATCATCTGCTGGAGCGGCTTGCCAATCAGATGGCTAGCTACACTAACCACTCCCTTGCATCCTACCGCAAGCATGGGCAAAGTCAGTGAATCGTCACCCGAGTAAATCGCGAAGCTCGATGGCGTTAGCCTCCGCACTCGGCTCACCTGATCTAAATTACCACTTGCTTCCTTAATTGCAACAATGTTTGGAACTTCAGCAAGACGAGCGACGGTATCAGGAGCAAGATTTTGTCCTGTTCTTCCAGGAATATTGTACAAAATTACAGCTAAATCAGGACATGCGGTGGCCACTGACTTGAAGTGCTGATAGATCCCTTCTTGAGGGGGTTTGTTGTAGTACGGAACGACCTGTAACGTTCCATCTAGGCCCAGGTGACTGGCCTTTTCGGTTGCTTCGATGGCCTCACGGGTTGAGTTAGACCCTGTTCCCGCGACAATCATGGCTCGTCCGGCGATCGCCTTTTTGATGACTTGAAAGAGTTCAAACTCCTCCTTCCAGCTTAGCGTAGGCGACTCCCCTGTGGTGCCACACAGAACTAGCGTATCTGTTCCATGCTCAACCAAGTGCAGTGCCAATGCCTCGGCAACCTCATAATCCACCTGTTTGTCGGCGTTAAAGGGTGTCACCATTGCCGTTAACACACGGCCAAAATCAATCCCACCTTCAGTCACACTTCATGACTCCTGCTTATCAAAATTCACCACTCTTGTCAGTTCCCCGGCTGATATCAGTCATGCGCTTAAGCCATGTTCTATAGGGCAAATCTATAGGGCAAAAAGTTGACGAACCCCTCTCGCTTGATTCGTCCACTTGAATTCTAGCGCCTCACGCTAGGCCAACGGCTCAATCGATGTTGATATTTGTGCAGTTTACCTTGTGCCAACGGTTTCCCGAGTTGGAACCCGAAGCCATTTGCGTTCTACGAGAAGTTCTGCAATCTGAATGGCATTCAGCGCTGCTCCCTTCCGAATTTGGTCACCCGAAAGCCAGAGTTCTAAGCCACAGGGATTAGAAATATCACGACGAACCCGTCCAACCAAGACGGCGTCTTGGCCACTGGCGTCTATTGGCATGGGGAAATAGTTTTGTTCCCAATTTTCTAAGAACTTGACCCCAGGAGCCTGCTGTAGGGCTTGCCGAGCCGTGTTCAACTCAAACGGAGTGTCAAATTCTAGAGTCACTGCTTCAGAATGAGCCCGCAGCACAGGCACACGAATGCAGGTTGCCTTAATCTTGAGGCTAGAGTCGCCAAAGATTTTGCGGGTTTCATTCACCATTTTCATCTCCTCTTGACAATAACCCTGATCGTCAAGGGGTGAGTCATGGGGAAACAGGTTGAATGCCAAAGGATAAGGAAAGAATTCGGTCGGGGCAGGTTCATTATTGAGAATCGCCTGAGCCTGAGCTTTCACTTCTTCCATGGCCCGCGCACCTGCACCACTCGCAGACTGATACGTCGCTGCGAGAATGCGGCGAACGGGTTGAATGACGTGGAGCGGCCACACCGCTACAGCCATCAGAATAGTTGTGCAGTTGGGGTTTGCGATAATACCGTGATGCTCGCGAGCCGCCTCTGGGTTGATTTCGGGCACGATGAGCGGCACCTGTGGGTCCATGCGAAATGCGCTGGAGTTATCAACCATAACGGCTCCAGCTTCTACGATCGCCTTTGCCCAGGCTTTAGATACGCTACCTCCGGCTGAGGCGAGCACGAGATCAACCCCATCGAAAGAGCGATCGCCCACGGCTTCAACTGTAATCTCTTCTCCTCTGAAGGTTAGCGTCTGCCCAGCAGAACGGGGAGATGACAGGAGCTTCAAACTTTTCACTGGAAAGTTGCGCTCTTCAAGAAGAGTCATCAATTCCGTGCCGACTGCACCGGTTGCGCCAAGAATAGCGACTTGGTATGACTGTGGCAAATCGTGTTCCTCCAGTTTTTCCGAATCTTTTTAGGAAGAGGGGCAATGCACTCGCGATAAAATTTAGGTTGATTGAGATTATTCAATCGCCAAATATTGGTGCTAGATAAGGCTTTTAGCTAGGTCTCAGAGATCTTGATCGATGAGTCGAGCGATCGCCTCGTTCACATTGTCTTAGAATCCGATAGTATAACTAATTGCGACCACTGTATGTAAGGATGCTGATGAAGGTTACCCAAGAACAACTTCCCGCTAGTCAACTGGGGCTAGAGATTGAGATCCCCCCAGAGATGTCAAAACAAGCGTACGAAAAAACTGTTCGAGAATACTCTCGCAGCATCAACATCCCAGGATTTCGTAAGGGCAAGGTGCCACGCCAGGTCTTAATCCAGCGGCTAGGCGCAAACAGAATCAAAATGGCCGTGCTGGAAGAAGTCATTGATCAGGGATTACAAAAGGCGATCGCTCAAGAAAACATTGAAGCCCTAGGCAATTTTCAGCTTCGTTCTAAAATCGAGGAACTAGCAGAGAGCTTTGAACCCGGAAATGTCCTTGTCTTTTCGGCTGCGGTCGATGTGCCACCAACGGTTGAGGTGAAAGATTACCAAAACCTTAGCGTTAAAGCAGAAGAAATTAAGTACGACCCAGCCAAAGTAGACGAAGTTCTCGAAGACTACAGAAGCCGAGTCGCAACCATGGTTCCGGTCGAAGATCGGCCTGCCCAAATGGGTGATGTCATGATCGTTGACTTCAAAGGAATGTACATTCCTGCTGAAGCTGAAGCTCCTATTGAGGTTCCGGGGGGCAGCGCCCAAGACTTCCAGCTAGAGCTGAAAGAAGGTCAGTTTATTGAGGGCTTTATTGAAGGAGCTGTGGGCCTCAAAGCTGGTGAGACAAAAGATATTGATGTCACATTTCCAGAAGACTATCCCCAAGAAGATGTTGCAGGCAGACCTGCTATCTTCAGCATCACGGCTAAAGAAATTAAAGAAAAAGAGCTGCCAGAACTAGATGACGATTTTGCTCAAGAAGTGAGCGAATTCGAGACCATTCAAGAACTCCGGGAGACCCTAGAGAAGCGTTTTCAAGGTGAAGCAGAAGATCAGACTAAGAAAAATAAGGTCGCTGCTATCTTAGACGAGCTTGTTCAGCACCTTGAAGTCGAATTGCCCGATACGATGGTTCGTCGTGAGGTTGATTTTCTGGTGACACAGACTGCAATGCGGCTGGAGTCTCAAGGGCTAGACATTCGCAAAATGCTGAGTGAAGATTTGGTTCAGAGTATGCGAGAGCGTTCTCGTCCTGATGCGATCGCCCGTCTTCAACGCACACTAGCTCTTGGTGAAGTGGCCAAACGCGAGTCTATTCAGGTTGGAGAAGATGAGCTAACCGCTAAAATTGCAGAGTTTATGCAGTCTTATCAGGAGAAAGACGTTGACCCTGATAGAGTGCGAGAGGTCTTGAAAGATGACCTCCTTGAGGAAAAAGTCTTAACCTGGCTTGAAGAGCATGGCACGGTTGAGTTAGTTCCAGAGGGGACGCTCAAGCCAGAACCAGAAGCAGAGCCAGAAGCATCGATCGAGCCTGGAGAAGCTGCTGAGGCGACTGATGACGCCGCAGATTTATCTGCATCCGCCCCCATAGAAGTCGAAGCAGAAGAGATTGAATCTGAGGAAGTTGGCGATGAACCAACGGCAGATGTCGCTGAAGAAAAGAGTTCCGACACATAAGTAGAGGACGAGAGTAGAGGACGGGCCAGCGAAAAAGAAAAAGACATCTCGCGAGAAAGACTCCAAGATAGATCCGTAAGGGCCAGCAAGATGCCAGTAAGGGGATAGACCCGTAAGGGCCAAATTTGCGCAAAATTTCTCCTTGTGGAGAACTCGCGCAAAATTTCTCCAACAAGGAGAGACAGTCTGAAACACAAGCTCTGACGCAGTCCTGTGTTGGGTACGATTTTGCTTTCAGGTTACGATTGGGGTCACGGTTATCTGCTTGCCTCCGAGTAGGCAGACGACTTTCTTAAGATGTCCGTCCGCCTTCTTGAGGTTGAGGCATAATAGCGGTAGAGTCTGAATTCGATCACTCCAGAGTTCTTGCCGCATGGTGATCCTGGATTTGACAGAACTACACGCTTTCTGAAAATCTTTCACTTGCATTTAAGCTATGATTTGGTGACTCAAGATTTCTAGGTCTTTGAGTTATCTGAGGCACTGCTGCTCTATCGATACTGAATTTGATATGGATATGTTTCATTCCTATAGTTCCGATATCCCAACCTACAGTCAGCATGATGCTCAGGTTCAATCGCTGTTTCCAGTGCATCAGTTGCCGATCAACGGAATTCTGCCTACTGTGGTGGAGCAATCGGGGAGAGGCGAGAGAGCCTTTGATATTTACTCGCGGTTATTGCGAGAACGCATCGTCTTCTTGGGAACTCAGGTGACAGACGACGTTGCTGATTCCATCGTGGCTCAATTGCTGTACCTAGATGCAGAAGATCCCGAAAAGGATGTGCAGCTTTACATTAATTCACCTGGGGGGTCTGTCACCGCAGGCATGGCCATCTACGATACCATGCAGCAAATTCGTCCCAATGTTATGACGATTTGCTACGGGTTAGCCGCGAGTATGGGCGCTTTTCTCTTGTCAGGAGGCGAGCAGGGCAAGAGACTGTCTTTGCCAAGCTCTCGCATTATGATTCACCAGCCGTTAGGTGGAGCCCAGGGGCAGGCTGTTGACATTGAAATTCAGGCAAGAGAAATTTTATATCTCAAGCGCCGTTTGAATGAGCTTTTGGCTCAGCACACGGGGCAGTCTCTTGAGAAGATTGAGACGGATACTGACCGTGATTTCTTTATGTCTGCTGAAGAGGCGAAAGCATACGGTCTGATTGACCAGGTTATTCACAAGCAAAGCCAACCTGATGCTGGCGAGGCTGTTGTTGCAGGTAATTAAAGGACAACCATGCCAAAATACGACTCCCACCTTAAATGTTCGTTCTGCGGCAAGTCGCAAGAGCAAGTTCGGAAACTCATTGCTGGCCCTGGCGTTTACATTTGTGACGAATGTGTCGATTTGTGCAACGAAATTTTGGATGAGGAGTTGTTTGATTCCAGTGCCTCTGTGCCTCAGTCTGCGCCTCGTCGAGAGCAGCCAACTGAGAAACGACCTGCTCGTGCTCCCCAGATTTCATTCAGCCAGATCCCTAAACCTGTTGAGATCAAGCGCCATCTAGACCAGCATGTGATTGGCCAAGAAGACGCTAAGAAGATCTTGTCGGTAGCGGTTTACAACCATTACAAGCGACTCAGCTACGACCAAACGCGGAGTAGTAGTAAGGGTGATGATGCCATTGAGCTGCATAAGGCCAACATTCTGCTGATTGGGCCAACGGGCTGTGGTAAGACTTTGCTTGCCCAGACTTTGGCAGAGATGCTGGATGTTCCGTTTGCGGTGGCAGATGCGACCACCCTGACCGAAGCTGGTTATGTGGGTGAAGATGTCGAAAACATTTTGTTGCGTCTCCTACAGGTCGCTGACTTAGATGTAGAAGAGGCTCAACGCGGCATCATCTACATTGATGAGATTGATAAGGTTGCTCGTAAGAGTGAAAATCCGTCCATTACGCGCGACGTATCGGGCGAAGGAGTTCAGCAGGCACTGCTGAAAATGTTGGAGGGCACGGTTGCCAATGTGCCGCCCCAAGGAGGACGAAAGCATCCGTATCAAGACTGTATTCAGATCGATACGACAAACATCCTGTTTATTTGCGGGGGCGCGTTTGTTGGGCTCGAAAAAACAGTCGAGCAGCGCATTGGGAAAAAGTCGATGGGGTTTGTGCAGCCCGGCGATCGCCAAAACTCAAAAGATAAGCGAACTGCCGATGTCCTCAAGCATCTTGAAGCTGATGACTTGGTGAAATATGGCATGATTCCTGAATTTGTGGGTCGCATCCCAATGCTCTCTGTTGTTGAGCCTCTTGATGAAGATACTCTAGCGGCCATTTTGACCGAGCCGCGAAATGCGCTCGTTAAGCAATATCAGAAATTGCTAAAGATGGACAACGTGCATCTAGAGTTTCGACCAGACTCCATTCGGGCGATCGCCAAAGAAGCATATCGTCGCAAGACAGGAGCACGGGCTCTACGTGGCATTGTTGAAGAACTCATGCTCGAAGTGATGTATGAGCTGCCTTCGCGGAAAGATTTAACTCGCTGCGTCATTACGAAAGAAATGGTTGAAAAGCGATCGACAGCCGAGCTGCTGCTTCATCCATCATCGTTGCCGAAGCCCGAGTCTGCATAGGCAGAAGATGACAATTGGGTTTTGAATAAAATTTATGGCTTTTATCGATATTCGGGGTGTAAACCACTATTACGAGTGGATTACAGATAGCTCTGCCGAACCGCAAGATCAATGGACTCAGTCTGACAAACCTGTGATGGTCTTCATTCACGGGTGGGCTGGGTCTACCCGTTATTGGCGAACCACTGCCCACGCCCTCAGTCCTCATTTCGACTGTCTACTTTACGATTTAAGAGGGTTTGGACAATCTCACTTACCCCGTCCGCTTGACCCGTCTGTAGCTGATCTGGGCTATGAACTCGATACCTATGCCGATGAGTTAGCGGAGCTTCTCGATCGGTTAAAGATCGGTTTGGTGAGCTTGAATGCTCACTCAACAGGAGCCTCGATTGCTGTGAAGTTCTTGAATCGATATGGCGATCGCGTGCACAAAGCAGTATTAACCTGTAGCGGTATTTTTGAGTACAATCGTCTTGCTTTTTCAGCATTTCATCAAGCCAGTCAATATGTTGTAGCCTTTCGTCCTCGATGGTTTCTCCAAGTGCCTGGGCTCGACCGTCTGTTTATGACACGCTTTTTGAGCCAGCCTATTCCCGCATTAGCCCGCCGAGAATTTCTAGAAGATTTTCTAGGTGCGGATTATGAAGCTGCCTTGGGAACTGTTTATACGGCAGTGAGCCAGAAGGCTTCTCTTGAGATGCCAGAAGCATTTCAAAACTTAAAATCTCCAACGCTATTAATTTCTGGGCAATACGACCAAATTATTCCGGTATCTTTGGGTGCTCGTGCTGCGGCGCTAAATGATCACATTCATCATGTTGTGATCTCCAAAACGGGTCATTTCCCTATGCTGGAAGACCCATCAACTTATTTGAAGCAGGTGGAAGACTTCTTAGCCCTAAACCTGTCGATGAGCGGGTAAGCATTGACTCTCCCACCAAATACATGTAGCGCTACGTGCTGATGTAAACCCATGTATTGACCTATCTGCGCATTGCTATATTTCTTCTAAAGAAATAAAAATTACCTCAAATTATGACGTGATGTGACAAGTAATGACATAATGTAAAGCAACGAGTGCATTGCATTACTGTCCGTGCGCGCTGCTAAGGAATATTCTGTTTAAATCAATGCAACATGCTTTATCTCGCTCGGTTTGGCCCTCAATTCTGATTGTCGAAGATAATCCTATTCATCGGAGCTTGGCTCTGAAGTCTCTCGAAGTTTTAGGGTACGCTTCAGAAGCCGTTAGCAATGGACAAGAAGCGATTGAGCGGATGACTCAATCTTCTTACAAAGTTATTCTTATGGATTGTCGAATGCCAGAGTTAGATGGCTATGCGGCGACCCAAAAACTCCGTGAGCAAGCAATAAACTGCGACAGCGCAATTATTGGACTTACTGCTTGCGCGGTGAAGGGCGATCGCGAAAAATGTCTTCGAGCCGGGATGGATGACTACTTAAGTAAACCGTTTCGGCTAGTCGATCTCGATGCTCTTCTTAAAAAGTGGCTAGGCTAAGCCTGCATCTTATTATTTCCGTTAAATCAGTTGCGTTAGGTTTCTGCCCACTCTGCTCATCACAGTTTTATAGCAGTCTCACATGAATTGTGAAATAAATTGTGAGAGGTGGGGCGGGCACTGCCTGCCCCACCTCTCACAAATCATTGAGGATCGCTATAGATGCGTGAATGGATGAGATGTGGGAAACCATATCTTCCCTACGGCTAATTGGGAAGGGGGTCACTGATGCAGGTTGATTGATTGCCGGAGTGCGGATACTTCTCCTGTGAGCGATACATCTTGGAGTGTGGATATTCTGCTTGCGAGCAATCTTATCTGCGAGCGAGACGCTCGCACTGGGATATTCTATGGGGAAGGCTAGGTCTTGCTCGATTGATAGGGATTCCCTAGACAGACTTTTAGCAATCCCAATATTGCTTCTCTGAATAAACGCTACAAATGCGATTGGGGGTTGAGGAGAGTGGCTTAGCCTGTACAAACGTGAGTTCGGGTTAAGCAGAAGGCAGTAAGTGGTGGTCTAGCGCGATGGATGGCTTCTTCGGTTGGTGGCTGTAGGCGATCAAGCCACAAACAACATTGACGAAACAGTTGACGGGTGAGCGATGGCGCGAATGTTCGCCTTCGGCATGCTTCGCAAACAATCTGGGAGATATTTTTCAGTGGGTCAAAGACACTCTCGATCATGGCTCGCTTGCGCAAAAGGTTCGATAGGACGATTGATGGAATCCAATCAGGAGAGTCATGATTTCACTCAAGCCTAGCCCACGAGCCCGCTTTCGTTGCTTCAAGCCGTTGTCCACTCAGCTCGACTAGCAAAGTTGGGGTAAACATGGCTAGAACAAACTCCAGAGATGGCTCTTCAGCATACCTCTACCACTACGTTTAATTCTGCTTCCATACTTATATACCTATTGGCTGAAAGCCCTAAAAATTGAACTTGTCAGAGATATTACCCAGGATAGATAAATTAAAATCAGACACCTGCAATAGTTAACGGATTAGCATCATCTCTTAAACAAGGAGTGCTTCAAAGATGTCTGAAGACAATGGAGTTATGATGCAGTATTTTCACTGGTATCTGCCTCCTGATGGCAGCCTGTGGAATGAATTAGCAGACAAGGTTGATGAGCTTTCTGAGGCTGGCATTACTTCGGTCTGGCTCCCCCCTGCATATAAGGGAGCTAGCGGAGGATATGACGTTGGCTATAGCGTTTACGACATGTATGACCTGGGCGAATTTGACCAAAAAGGAACCGTGCGTACCAAGTATGGAACTAAGGATGAATATGTTGCTGCGGTAAAAGCAGCTAAAGCAGCAGGCATTCGAGTCTATGCTGATGTTGTGTTCAACCACAAATTAGGCGCAGATGCGGCAGAAGAAGTAGAAGCAACGCCCTATGATCCGAATAACCGCAGTCAAACGATTGGTGATAGCCGCAAGATCAAAGCTTGGACGCATTTTACGTTTCCAGGGCGTAACGGCAAGTACTCTGATATGGAATGGCATTGGTGGCACTTCGATGCGGTTGATTACAGTGCCTACGATGAGGATTACGACGCGGTTTATCTATTTGAAGGTAAAACGTTTGACGACGACGTTGATCTAGAAAAGGGCGCTTTCGACTATCTCATGGGATGCGACCTCGATGTGGAATCCCCTGAAGTGCAAGAAGCGCTGAAACGGTGGGGAACATGGTACGTAGAAACCACCGACATCGACGGTTTTCGCTTTGATGCGGTTAAACATGTCAAGGCAGGGTTTTTTCCCCAATGGCTAGATCACTGCCGTAAACATGCCGGACGACGATTGTTTGCAGTGGGCGAGTACTGGTCTTACGAAATCGAAGCTCTACATCACTTTATCGATGTCACAGGTGGAGACGTTCATTTATTCGATGCGCCGCTGCATTACAATTTCAGCGAAGCCAGCAACAGTGGACAAGACTATGATCTGCGGCAAATTTTTGACAACACCCTGGTCAGCCAACAGCCTGCCTTGGCGGTCACTCTGGTTGACAATCACGATTCTCAGCCGCTGCAATCTTTAGAATCAGTTGTTGAGCCATGGTTTAAGCCTTTAGCCTATGCGCTTATTTTGCTGCGCCGCGATGGATATCCCTGTATTTTTTACGCCGACTACTTTGGTGCTCACTACAATGACTCTGGTAGCGACGGTAATGAGTACGAGATTTGGTTAGATAGTCATCGATGGCTCATCGACAAATTTTTGCATGTTCGGCGCACCTATGCTTACGGCGATCAATATGACTACTTTGACCATCCGAATACGGTCGGCTGGACTCGACTCGGGAACGAAGATTATCCCGGAGGGGTTGCGGTTGTTTTGACAAATGGAGGCGATGGCCAAAAGTCGATGGAAGTTGGACAACCAAACTGCACATATATTGACATTACAGAACATATCAGCACGCCGATCGTCACCAATGATGAGGGGTGGGGAGAGTTTCTCTGTGCAGCCGGTTCGGTGTCTGTTTGGGTGCCAAAAACATAGCTCAATCCGCAGGTATATTAGCTTGTCAGTGAGCCGCATCAACTTGTTCTTCATATTGCGTTTGGGCTTGGAAAAAACTCAATGCCAAAGCGCTCTAAGAGCTGACGCGCTAACGGCTGAGACCCATAGCCTCGGTCTGCAAAGACGGTGCCAAACATCTCTTTGAGTAAGTTTGGCACAGGTTTTCGGTCATCCATGTTGCCTGGAGTTACTGCCATGTTCAACAGTTCACCAAATTTATTGACGACCAGATGTAGCTTAAAGCCAAAGAACCAATCCACGGAGGTGTTGCCGCGTGCGGCCAGAGACTCGAAGACGTGATGTTGGTGGATGCGCCGATTGTGGCAAACCTTCAACGCGGTCGCATCGATGAAACGAATGCCCTGCACTCGCCAAAACAGTGTTTTAGGTAAACGCACAGAGGAATAAGCGTTGAGGGAATCTGATCGACAAAGCGTTGATAGCTCACAAGAGGGGGAAACTCCTGCTGCCAATACTCACAGACATGCTTTTAATCGAAATGTTTGAAGTTGCGATAGGACTGCCGATGGAAACTCACCAAAATCGTCATGATTTCACTCAGGCTCATAGAAATACTGTGATTTCGGCGTTTCACTCCGCTATCGACGAGGCTCGCCTGCCAGTGAGGCAGGCAGGCTTGGCAGAAATCGTCGATGTGACAGAAGAGAGCTTCTAAACTATCCATCGGAGGGGCCTGCTGAGTGATTTTTCGTATATTCAGCTTACTCAGTCCCTCCTTTTCTTATCCCGTACTGACGTTAATTGCTTAGATCGCTTAGATCTTTATCTCGTAGAAGTTCTAGCACTTTCTGGCGCGCAAATTCGCCATTGTTGCGGTACAGCACTGTGCGATCGCGCGCGGTTTCAAATTGGGCGCTGTCGGCAGGCACGATCGCCATCAGTGCCGAAGCTCGTTGCCATTGCTCAGCAATTTGCGACCACTCTTCAGGGGCTTGAGCTGTTTCCCCTGCGGTAGACGCTCTTTCTGCCAGCCGCACGGCTTCGGCAAATGGCTCTTGAACTTCTCTCGGAGTCAGTCCTGGTTCGCCTGTAGATGCGGATGGGTCGTCACTGGCTTCCGTTCCGGTGCCATTAGGATTTGGACTCGTGCTCCCCTCTGAGGTGGAGCCTGTTTCGGTAGAATCAGGCGGTGTGCCTGGATCAGTGCCTCCGTCTGTGACTCCTTCTTCTGTGGGTTCTGCGGGGGGATTTTCGCTTGAACCTTCAGTGACGAGAGGAGGGCTAGGGTCAGAGTCAGGCGTTGAAAAGACACGACCCAAGACGGCCCATCCGATGACTCCGATTAGGGCGATCGCCCCAATGCCGGCTGTTGCTCTTTGCCATGGAGGAAGGCTGCCCAGAGCCCGATTTAGCTTTTCTCGCTTTGATTGCATCGTGGCAGCCTGGGTTTCAGCCGATGCGTCTTCAGCTTCTCCTGAATGGGTGCGTGGAGAGGCGGCTAGTCCCGTGATGCTTGCGAAGGGATGGGGTTCGGATTCGTCTGCATAGGAACCCGTTGGGTTGGACTGCGGATGCTGGGTTGTAGAGCTACCATTGACCGGATTGGCTGTACCGTTGGTCTGGCTATATGGAGAGTCATTCCAGCCGCTGGTGGTCTCATAGAGCGATCGCAAATCAGCGTCTGGGTGAGCCTCTGAGTCAGGCTCTGGTGGGTTGACGTGATGGGTCTGGTGCGTGCTGTTGGGGAAGTGGCTTGAGACTCCAGACCCGTTTTGATCAGACTGTTCGACATGGGGGGGAGTGTGAGCTTCTGGAGTTAGATCATTGGCTGGATCATCCGCAAACCTGGATGATGTCGCCTGCGGATCGGGCTCTTGAAACTGCCATCCCGTCTGTGCGGGCGTTGACTGTGAGGGGTTAGAGGTCGGAGAGACACCTTCTGCACTGGTGGATGAACCTGGCCGTGGAGTCTCATAAGTTGCAATGGAGGAAAACCCTGAGGTGACAGGCTCTGCCGCAGATGTTGCTGCCGCCGCAGTTTTTGAATAGTAGTGAGAGTAGTAGCCGTAGTGTCCGTAGGTGGTGGTGGTGTAAGACTTGATGCCATTTGCAACGACCCCCAACACTGATACGGGCGACATTTGAATTTCGTCTAAGGCTCGTATGACAGCGGCACGCTCAGTTTTGCCCAGACCCACAATCATGACAATGCCATCGGTGTGGGCAGCGACAAGGCTGCTATCGGCAAAGCCGACAATGGGGGGCATGTCGTAAATCACCAGATCATAGGCAGTTCGAAGCTGCTCCATGATGGTTTGCATCCGTCGTGACGAGAGCAGCTTGACGGGATCAGGGTGTAGAGGCCCTGCGGTGAGGACGTGCAGATTTTCGTCAAGGGGCGATCGCTGCACCACATCTTCGATGCGCAGAGACTCGGTAATCAGGGTGCTGAGCCCACGCATGTTAGAGAGCTGCATCCGATTGTGGTGTTTGGGCGATCGCAGGTCAGCATCTACCACGAGGACTCGCTGGCCCATAATTGCAGCGGCTCGGGCTAGGTTGAGGGAAGAGGTGGTTTTCCCTTCACCAGGAATGGCAGAGCTAACCACCAGGGAGCGAATGGGTTCATCTGTCCCCAAAAATCGAATATTGGTGTAGACCGAGCGAACTCCCTCAAAGAACATCGAAGACTGGTAAGTCTGCTGTCTTTTATTCTCCGACATCGCTGCTCCATCAGGCGTAGCCGGGACAGACGCCAGCTTTTCATCTAACTCAGGATGGAATGGAATAATGCCCAAGAGCGGTAGTTGGGTCGCATCTTTCAGCTCATCGGGGGAGTGATAAACCTGGTCAAGCTTTTCTGCGAGTAGGGCGGCAACTCCTCCTACGAGCAATCCGGCTACGGCTCCCAACATCAGGTTACGAGGAATGTTAGGCGAAATGGGAATACGAGATGTAGACGGCTCAGCGATCGTTTGCCAAGGGACTGATTTTTGGGCGGCGTCAATTTGCAGGGTTTCACGGGTGTTGAGAAAGCGATTGAGGCTTTCGGTGGCAATCTCCAACTCCCGCTGTAGGTCGGTGTATTGACGGGCAAGAGAGGGCACTAGGGCAAACTCTTGCTTCAAATTCTGCTCGACCTGAGCCAGACTTTGACTGCGAGCCTGGAGCATCTGAACATTGTTGGCCGCGTCAATGAGCTGTCGCCCTAAGTCAATCGAGGTAGGGGTGAGGTTGCCGTCTACCCGAGGGCTGCCGCTGGCTGCGAAGCGATCGCCCAGCACATCGACGGCTTCTTCTGCCAGCAGCGGCTCTAGATTGTCACGGCGCTCTTGCAGCACCTGTAGCTGAGGACTGTTGGGCTGGTACTTGGCTGATTCTACGGCGATTTCGGACTCGATCTCCTGCATTTGATTGAGCAGCGACTGATAGCGCGGTGACTCGCTTAGAGCTGCTGCTGCAAGGGCTTCTTCCGGAGAAACACGCAACTGTCCTTGAAGGCTGCGATAGAGCGATCGCGCTTCAGAAAGCTCGGTTTGAATCTGCTGGCGATCGCTTTCGACGCCACTCAACAACTCTGACAAATCTGCGCCCCGATTGTTGGGATCAAGCAGATTATATTGTTGCCGAAACCGTTCAAGCCTGACTTGCAGCTCGTTGACGCGATCGCGCAGCTCTGGCAACTGGTCATCGACAAACTGAATTCCCTGTTTCAAGCTTTCTTGGCGTTGCTCAAAACTGTATTCCAAATAATGCTGAGCGACCGTTTCTAAAACGGTTTGAATCAGTTGAGGGTCTGAGCCGCGATAGTTAATCTCTAAGACTTTTGTTTCTCTGAGACGGTTGATACTCAACCCTTCAGAAAGTTGTGGCAGGGTAAAATTAGGAAAATCTTCTTCAATATCCCGACTGATAGGCTCAAGCAATACTGGGCTGAGCAGCACCTCAATTTGGGTGTCGTAATCGACCGCGTCTCCCAATTGGGCGGCTTCTTCTAGAAGCAGTTGCTGGGAGGGATCGGTTTCATCGACCGATTCGATTAAGACTCGAAAGCGCCCTTGGTAAACCGGAGTGCGGGTCAGAGTCCAACCCCAAATCACAGAAGCGATCGTAATCGCTACACCGCCGATCAGCAGTCCGCGACGGCGTACCACCTTAATCATCTGAGTCAGATCGAGGTCATCGGTGTCTTGTCGGTTCCATGCCGGATTGGGCACGGGTTGAACCGGAGCGTAATTTCCGTAAGGCAGCGGCTGATTGGTACGGGTTGGCATTTTACCCCCTGAGAGATGAACATCAGGAACAGGCCATACTCCTCCTTCGGTAAGCTCTATCGACTTCTCCTCGGTAGGATGGCTCTGTCCCTGTTTCCAGAAGGTGTTTGAAGGATCAGGCATCGAACTCTATCTCGTAGCAGAGATGCTTGATTCTCAACAGTCAGGTGGATATGTCAGGACAGAACCTAAACTGGCTCTCATACCTTATTCATCGAGAAAGACTGAAAACAGTAAAGTTGTCTATCTTGGGCCAAAATTTCTAGCTGATTGGGAAATGAATGAGTTTTGAGGTGTAAGCGTTGAGCTTCATCAGTCAATCCAATACTCAGAACTCAACACTTAGAACTCAAAACTCAGAACTTCTCCAATCCCAGCTCCTTAATCAATCCGCAGTCTGCCTAATCTAAAACATGATGCTGTTGGAATAGCGTACGGCTAAAACACCGTGCCGTCGCTGTCAATCTGGATGGGGGGTGACCCATCAGAACGGCGATCGCGCGCAATAGAACGTCCTGCACTCCAGGTTCCCCCTTGTAGCACTCGCGCTAGGGGCAGCTCTGTCGCAGATAGCTGTAGCTCATCGCGGATCAGAGGTGCAAGGCGATCGAGCAAGATCACCGTGAGGGCTCTCCATTCCACAATGATGCTAGAGCCTGGAGCATGGTGCTGCTGAGTGACGGTGGCCTGCTTAGGGCACAGCACCCCAAAATCAACGAATAAACCGCCGTTTCGGTATTCAGGTAGCCCGGTCAGCCGATCTAACTCTACGACCGTCAAGCCTGCCTGCTGTAGGGGTTCAATCAAAGAATAGGTGAGCCACTGAGACAGCTTGTGGAATGGGACGAGGTTGGCTCCATCGGTAACCTGGGGCAACGCCGGATGAGGCCAGACATCTCCCAGATTGACGCCATCAAGCACGACCCGCCCCGGCCATATGGAGCTAAATCCATCGAGCACCGCCGCTAAAATCACCTCGGCTTTGAGGATGTGTGTTGTGGATGTGCCATCTGCTTCAGATGAGGGAACGGCCTTTGCTCTCAAGGCATCAACCAGATTGCCGGGACGGGCAGGTGCTGTGCCAAATAACTGAGGCGATCGCTCCAGGGCTTTACCCAATTTTTGCAGGAGATGGAGTCGTCCTTCTAAGCCCACTAGAGGATTGGCCTCGGTGACTTGAAACCCTGTTGCTAATTGCTCTAGAGAAAAGTGGCGCAAGGCTTGGGCATCAACCCGCAGCGGCTGCTGTGGATCGCTGGAAAACGCTCCGCTACAAAAGAGATGAAAGCTGGCGATCGCCAACCCTTCTGACCGACCCCACACCTGCCCCGTTTGGGCTTCATGAAAATGCCAGACCTGCCCTGCCCCGGCATCAAGGAGGACACTGACGATCGCTAAATCAATGGCAGCGCGGACTGATTCATCCGCTCCGAGGGATTGAATTTGACGGTAGAAGGCGTTGAGGCGAGCTGAGCCGCCAACTTCAAAATGTCGCCACCGACTATGAAATGGAATCTCTAAATCTGGATAGGTGTGGCGGGTGATGTCGGTGACATAGTCAGCCACTTGAGGGAGTCGCGTTAGATCAAGGTCAAAATACTCAAGTTGCCCGTCAAGGGCAAGCTTAAATAGCTGAGTGCAGCGATCGCGAATGGCTTGAGGCGATCGCAAATAGGCGATCGTGCCTTCAAGAGAAGGCGAGGGTTGGGCAGAGTTCACAGGCATTGGAAAAAGCGATCCAGACCATTCGTCTGGGATTTTTTCTTACTTTAACCCCAGCATGACGCGGTTATATAGCGACACGCAAGCCATGGGAACCACAATCGCGATACATAATGAAATGACGGATTGAATATCCATAAAAACGCACCAAGAACGGATAGATGAAACCAGCCACCAACAGACTGTCTTAAACAAGTTAGGCCATCTGTTGATGCTCTTTAAAGTTGCTTCTTAAAGGTGTTTCTCTAATAATGATCGAGCAGATAGACACGGATCAACAGCAGGATGACGGAGAGAGAAGTCGATGGTTTTTGCTTCAGTAGCACAGCTCTAAGTGTATGATCTAGCGATGAGCAATAATGCTTATTCTTAACAAAAAATAAAATTTTAGGAACCGCTCGTTAAGGCTGATTTACGTGGCAGGGGGCGAGTAGAAAAGATGCATCAGCGCGATCGCAGCGGTGCATTGGCCACTTTGTTGATTCGGTCGAGCGCATCTTGCAGGTGTGCCAGAGTCAACAGATCGAGGTCATCATCATAGCGACGAAGCGTATCTGAAAGAACGTCTCCAAGCTGTCGAAGCTGATAGCTCGCTAGCACCCGCGCATCTTCTGGGGCGTCTAGGGTTTCGAAGGCAATGACTGCATCCATAAAGTTTGTCGCCTCATCTAAGGCACTCGTGTTGCGCAACGCCATATTGCTCAAGATTTTTAGATGCTGCCGCTGTAGCCCTCGACGGAGACTAGAAATGTCGGGAGACTCGTCAGTAAACAGTTCTGACCAGATATCGGTTTTCAGCGTCTCAAATAGCTCAGGCAGCGAAAGCACCTGATCGGCGGCATAGCTCAGCTCTGCGTCTCGAATGCGACTGAGGCGCTCTGCCGAAAGTAGCTGGGTCAAGGTCAAACTCTGCATCCACAAAATGCTGTCGTATACCGGATAGTCGAGGCGCACCATTGCGGGAGTGCTGCCCCAATGCCACCAGCGCGAGGGGGCCAAACGACTGACGAGGTTAGGCGGAAAATTGAATGCCTCAGAGGAAAAGACGTAGTCATCGAGCACCTGGAGAGCTTGACGTTGTTGGGCGAGAGGCACTAACTCAAACGGCTGTCGCCCCCCCGGATCACCCCGGCGATCGCGGTTAAACACCTGTCCGCCCACATAGCGCGTCACCTTAAACACTTGCCCAAAGAAGTAGTTGTACACGACATCAAAGCGATCGCGCAGTTCGCTGTAGCTCTCCCCGGCAATGGGGTAGCGGTTGGGCAATTTTTCCCACACGGCTTTGGCATTGTCCATTTGCCACTGGGCGTACTGTAAGGGATTGCTGCTCAAGTCCCAAAAGTTGGCGCTGGGGTTGAGGGGGTCGTAGGCATCTTCATCGGTGGCGTAGGTCAAGCCCAACTCAGGGGCGCGACGGGCGATCGCATCCAACTCTCGTTGCTCCTGAATTGGGAGTAGCGCGTCAGTGGGCGTATAGCCATAGGCGATCGCCCAGGTGTCATATTCACCAATGGTGGTTGAGAAATAGTCTCCCTGCTCAGTGCCTGCCGGAGCTAGATTGACGGGAGTGTAGTCCATGACAGACCCGGTGAGGCCCCGCTCTTGGGTAATCGTGCGATCGTTTAACTCTTCGGGGGCAAGCATCGTGCTCGCACGAAAATTGTGCCGCAACCCCAGGGCATGACCGACTTCATGGGCCGTCAGGTGAGTGAGAAACTGCTGCACCAGCGTTTCCATTGCATCTCCGCTAGGGAGAGCATTGTTTAGCGTGGTCAAGGTCAAGGCTCCCATGGCTCCATGACTGGCTAGTCCCATGCCATAGCACCCATCTTCGCTGCCCATCTCAGCGGCGATCGCTTGCCATTGGGCGACATTCCCAAGCCTGCCCTGGTTTTGATATTCAGTCCAGCGGAGGTATGGCTCACTCAACGTAGGATTACAAAACTGAGGATTTAAGAGTTGAGCATTAGGAAAAGAGCGATTGGCTCCGGACTGGCTTTGCTGCTGAGCCAAAAAGCCAGAGGTGTCGCGCATGAAGCGAATAAATCCGGCATCTATCACCACATCGGCATCTAAAATTTGACCCGTGAGGGGATTGACCCTAGGAATGCCGACAGCCCCGAAGGGATAGAGAGATGTTGTCCAGCGAATGGTGTTGTATCGCACATCAGCCGGGTCCCAATCGGCCTGTGCGGGCATTTGACGAACTTCTAAAGCATCCTCAAATCCCGCTTCTGCAAAGGCTTTATTCCACAGCAGCACGCCTTGTCGAATAGCGTCGCGATACTCTTCAGGCACCGTATTCTCAATCCAAAATACGATGGGTTCTTGAGGCGGCGATGGCGACAGGTCAGGCTGCTGTTTCTCTAAACCCCAGCGCCAGATATAGCGAACAAACGGCTCTACCCGGTTCATCTGGGACAAGTCTTGATAGGCATTGATGAAATAACCCACCCGCTCATCTGCTAGCCGAGGCCGATAGGTGGTGGTGGTTGGCAGCTTTGAAAAACTATAGTGAACGCCAAGATTGAACGCCCGTTGGTCGGGAAGGCTGTTTAAGGAGAAAGGAACGTTTGTGCCTGAGAAGCTATAAACCGTATCGAGTTCTACGTTGTCAGGAAACGCTTTAACGTCTTGAATGTAGGATGAATCAGCATTTAAGCTGTAGCTGCCGCCAAAAACAAGCCCCACGATAGAGGACAAGTTGGCTAAATCTCGGCCTTGGAGCACCAGGTTGCTGAGATCGAGCAGCACGGCTCCCGTTGCTGAATCGGTTGCAACAAGGGGCAGGGTGGCGATCGCCGAATCGCTGAAGGAACGATCAATCGAACGCTGCTGCGGATCATTGAGCTGGGTGCGGAAGTAGATATTTGGGATCACCAGTTGAACGGTATCGCGCACCCGCTGAAACTGGAATAAGAAGTCTCCGAGAGACCAGCCTCGATAGAAAATTTCTCCTAGCCCCGACGATAGGGTCATGAGACAGAGATAGTTTTGATTAAACTGCTCGGGCTGGAGAGCCAGGTAAAGCGTTTCGGTATCGCGATGACGGTAAATCGTAAAGAGACCGGGCAGTTGTTCTGACTGTTGAATGAGGCTGTCAAACGATGCGCTTGGATTAGCCGCTAGAGCCCCAGGCCGCAGGCTGGGTGCTAAAGCCGATGTCGCGTCAGGCTTAAGATTTACTGCACTGTTTTGGGCTGATGACTGGGCGACCTTTCGATCGCCAGAGGTCTGATGTATGGTGCTCTCGACAGCCTCTTTTGGAACCCTGTTGCTGGTTTCATGACTGATTTCAGGAAATGTGCTGATCTCATGAAACTGAGTTGAAAAGAAGTGAAGAGTCTGCCCCCAAGCTGGGATTGCTGGACGGGCGATCGCCACGCCACTCGCTAGGATAAAGCCCAACGCTAGAAGTATGCCAAATTTCCATCGAGTCATCTGCCGCTCACACTTTCAGGCTGTTGCTTCTGTCAGGATAACCGACCGTTTACCAA
>JBARXP010000357.1:0-3714 GCA_049647405.1 Elainellaceae cyanobacterium
CGATCCGAACATTCGCCCCGCAAGTCAACTGCGGGCTAGCTGGTTAAGTCCACTGGAAGTGGACTGGCAGCTTCAACCCCCAAGGCAACCCGACATTAACCCATTTCAATGGGTTTTCTCCAGTAGCTCGCAATTCATTTGCGGGCAGGACTAGCGGATAATCAGCAAACAGGATTGGATGCACATTATCAAAATCAAGCAAGGGATGAAAACTTCTACAAGATTAGTTTTCAAGGGGGGCTAAGGGGAGATCATCCCAGAACTGCCGCTGGGCAAGGGGTTTTGCTTACGTCGATATCAATGCTGCTACCCCTGCTCCAGCCTGAGGAAATTCTCCTCAAGGAATCCAGGTCTTGAGCACGGCACCTGTGAGCGTCTGCCCGAGCCAAGAGGTATTGGTCGAAAGGCTTTTCAGCGTTGTCCGGGATACCGTCCACTTCGCTTTGGGGTCAAATAGCACCATCTCCGCCGCTGACCCGATCGCCAATTGGGGCGGCTCTTGGTCTAAGCACTGGCTAGGCCGAAAGCTGAGCGCATTCCACAAGTCTAGGGCGCTCCACAACCCTGACTCGACCAAAGCTGACCACAGCAGCGGCAAGGCTAGTTCCAGCCCGATAGCTCCGGGGGGCGACTCAGAAAAAGCGACGGTCTTCTCCTCGTAGGTGTAAGGAGCATGGTCGATGGCGATCGCATCAATCACGCCCGTTTGCACCGCTTTGATCAAGGCTTGGCGATCGCCCGCATTCCCCAATGGCGGGTCGAGATGGAGCGCAGGGTGGTAAGTCGCCACCGCGTCTACATCCAGCAACAGGTGCATCCAGGTTGTGCTGGCCGTGATCGGTAAGCCTCGCTGCTTCGCCTCTCGAATCAGCTCCACGCTGCGAGCAGTCGAAATTCGCATCAGGTGAACGGGGGTTTGAACCTCTGCAACGCACTCTAGAATGACCGCCAGAGCCGCAGTCTCCGCGAGTGCAGGAATGCCCGGAAGCCCAAGCCGAATTGAAGTATGCCCTTCTCGCACGACGCCATCTCCGGTCAGGGCGCGATCGCACGGCCACAGGGCGATGGGCTTGCCGAGAGTTTGGGCATAGTCGAGCACGCGCTGGAGCAAGACTGGATTGGGTAAAGGTTGCCCGTCGGAAAAGCCAGCCGCAACAGTCGCTAACTCGCCCAGCTCAGTCATCTGTTCACCCCGACAGCCCTGGGTAATCGCTCCCCAACAGGTTAGCCTCGGAGCCTGCGCAAACTGCTGCACCCGTTGCTGAATTTGCTGAATCACCGCAGGCTGATCCAACACGGGCTGGGTGTCGGGCAGCAGGGTGAGCCGACTAAAACCACCTGCGATCGCCGCTTCCACCAAACTCTCCAGGGTTTCCCGCGATTCGTTGCCGGGTTCACCGGAATGACTGTAGAGATCAACCAGGGCTGGAGCCAGCACCAAGCCGAGCTGGTCGATGACGGTATCGGCAGACTCTGTAGCTGAACTCAGAGAACTAGGAGGGGCGTTGGCTTGCCTGGGCGTAGCCCGTATCGCCTCAATCACCCCATCGACAATGCAAACATCAGCCACCTGATCCGTTCCTAAGAGCGGATTGAGTACCCGAACATTGCGGATTAGCTCAGTGGTCATGGGTCACTCTCAAGGCTGGTTTTGGCGACACGGTTCCCCTACAAGGCTCCAGCGGCAGTTTTATCAAGCACCCCTCCGCTGATAAAAGAGGTGATATTTAGAGATTGGATAAGCGGCAACCCTGAGGTTCCGTGAGGGTAGTCAATCACGCTGACTGCACCATTCCCTTGCTTAAACGTCCAAAAATACTCCGGCCCTAGCCCCACGAGCTGACAGAGCAGCGCTTTGTTAACGGCATCGTGAGCCACCACCAAAATCGTTTGAGGGTGTCCCAAATCTTCGCCATCGACCGGGGTGACGGCACTATCGAGAATGGCTTGCCATGCCAGCCTTGCCCGATCCCACACTTGGTTGAGGTTTTCGCCTTCAGGCATTTGCACCGCTTCTGGATTGTCCTTCCAGCGCTGGAGTTCACCTGGAAATTCGGCCTCAATGTCTTGCTCAAATTTGCCTTCCCACAGGCCGTGGCTGATTTCTTTGAGATTATCATCCAAACTGAGCTGCACGCCCAGGTGATGCTTCAAAATCAGCTCAGCGGTCTCCTTGGGGCGAGCCATGGGGCTACTCACCGCCTGGTCAATATGAATGCCTTTGAGAAACTCGGCACATCGTTCTCCCTGACTGCGGCCATTGTCGTTGAGGGGCACGTCAATTTGACCTTGAAATTGCTTGTCTCGGTTCCAATCGGTTTCGCCGTGGCGCACCAGCAAAATTCGCGGCCCCAGGTGCCCCCCCCGCACATCGGGTAACGGGTCGCCCGTATGTTCCACTAAATTAAACGACTCGATCTGAGCCAGGGAGCCGAGCGTTCCGGCAAAATTGACAACGCTGATGCCGCAGTTTGACAGCCGCAACTGGGGCAAATGTGGGGGTTGTAAACCGATCGCCGTTTGCACTAAGGCTCGATTGATAGCGCTGTGCCCGACCACCAACACCGTTTGGTTGGGATGGCTGGGCAGCATGTCGTGCCAAAACCGCTTGGCTTGCTCGTACAGATCCCGAATCGGATAAAAGGAAATATCTCCTTCTGGCGTGCCCATTGTCATCTCAAGATCGTGGGGGCGCTTTTGCCAGGTTTCGTAGGCTTCAGGAAACTGGGTC
Organism: Elainellaceae cyanobacterium; assembly: GCA_049647405.1. Taxonomy (GTDB): domain Bacteria; phylum Cyanobacteriota; class Cyanobacteriia; order CAKZMO01; family CAKZMO01; genus CAKZMO01. The sequence goes on from JBARXP010000357.1 coordinate 2,732, forward strand.
TTGATCTCCCTAAAGTCCATGCCTTCCCACTCAAACAGGTTCACTTCCATCAAGTCGGGGGTGATGGTGATGGGCGGCGCTGTCGCATCGTCAGACGACCAGGTTTCGAGCAGCAGCTCCATAGTGGACTTGGCTCGCCGCAGAGGACTGGCATAGACTGCATCGATGGGCAGGCCATGCAGGGCAGCACCGACCTGACGCGCCATGACGCGACCTAAATCGGTCAGGGTCGATGCATCGAGGCGACCTTGCACCCGTCGCTGGACGTTATATGTGCTTTCGCCGTGGCGTACGAGAATGACGCGAGTAGTCAGGGGTCTGTCCTCCAGATTTGCGAGTGAGTAGAGTGGATCAGGCCGATTCTCCGAAGGGGCGCACAGCCGTGCGCCCGTACCGGGAATTTTGGATAGTATTGAATCTTGGTTTCTAAGTTAAGTCGAGCCAGAAGAATTTTACCCTGTCATGGCAGACAGTTCCCAAATCTGTGGTTCTCAATTGAGAGACATCGGTGGGGCACGTCGAAAAATGGCGTCGCACGGCATGGAATGATGCAGAAATATTCACCTCATGGATTATCTGCTGTAAGGGCATCGCAATGCGATGCCCCTACCAAAATCATTCTTCAAATGTGCAACACCCGAAAAATAGGTGCAGTCTGATGGCGAGAACTGTGGCAGCAGGTCAGGCTTACAACTATCTCAAAATCCCCCCATTCCTCCAGTCGCTGCTGCTATGCACGGTCTTAGGACAGATCGGTAAGATGGGCAAAGCAACGCGTGCCCCTCATCTTATTTCCCGGAATGCGCGATACGGGCAACGCCCAGGCAAACCAACGCCCCCTCTCCACTCCTCCTCTCTCTACGGTTGACTTAAAACGATCGTATGCGTATCCTTTTTCATTAAGCTGTTTGTTTCGGATAGCTTGTTCAGAACTCAAGACCTTGGCACCATCTGCGAGTGCTTGCAACACCCACAGATGGCTA
>JBARXP010000358.1:0-7140 GCA_049647405.1 Elainellaceae cyanobacterium
GTTCTCAATCGAGTCCGCACAACGAATCCGTACGGCACCTGCTCTACGGCTCACCCAAAGCCATCCAAATCGTCATCAAAAATCTGCATCGACTGGGCTATGCCGAGCCAAACGAGTGGAGCCGACCCATGCCCACAGACCGCCCAGGCGAGATGATGTGCATTCTCACCAAAACCGTGCAGATCGACTAACGCCAAGCTCAAAATAGGCGATCGTGGGAGTGCATCCCAGCTTTGCAAGGTTGCCCTCATCCCCTAACCCCTTCTCCCTAGAGGAGAAGGGGAACCACTTTCAAAGTCCTTCTCCCTCAGGGAGAAGGATTTAGGATGAGGGTCATGTTGTGGAGGGCGATACGGGCTACGCCCAGGCAAGCTAACGCCTATTCTTCCGAAGCTTCTTTAACCGCATCTTCAATTTCTTCGATGGATACATCTGCTTGATCTGACTTTACGTAAATCAGGAGCAGCAGAACTTGTTCAGGAGCGACGAGCTGATAAATCAAACGATAGCCGCCACTTTTGCCGACTGGAATGTCACTGTTCTTCGCTCGAATCTTAAAAATTACAGCGCTAGTGCCGGGAACGCGATCGCCGTCAAACCGTCCATTTTGCAAAGCTTCAATAACGGGTCGTAGATCGTTTTGAATCTGACGATAGCGTTTAGACAAAGACTTAAATCGACGTTTGAATGGAGCTGTTATACGGACTTCGACCATCATGCTTCAGCTCAAGCTTCATCATTGTTCCAGAGGTCAGACACCGGATAAGTTTGCCCTACAGCACCATCTCGCAAAGCCTGTTTCAAATCTGCCAAGATACGCTCTTTTGGCTCTTCTTCATCCACAGGATGCAAGTCATGAGTCGGCTGATTCAATAGCCCCAACAGATTTTCCCACAGATGAACAGGGATAATGACCTCTGTGGTTTCTCCTTGCGAGTTGGTAATATACTTCACTTGAGATTTAATCTGCGGAATATTCATCGTTTTAGAGCTAGTTTTAACCAAGACCGCGATGTCTTTACCCATTATCGCTAATTCTCTAAGAACCTGAGTTTTGGTTTCCTTCCATTGCTTACCCTCAAAAAAGGAACCAGAACCTCATGTTTCAATCCCATTCGGGCGAATCTGCGTCCACAGATTCGGGTGACAATTTTCCGTCTCGTTCTCAATCCAGCCCACACAACGAACCCGTACGTCACCTGCTCTACGGTTCACCCAAAGCCATCCAAATCGTCATCAAAAACCTGCATCAACGAGGCTACGCCGAACCCAACGAGTGGAGCCGACCCATGCCCACAGACCGCCCAGGCGAGATGATGTGCATTCTCACCAAAACCGTGCAGATCGACTAACGCCAAGCTCAAAATAGGCGATCGTGGGAGTGCATCTCAGCTTTGCAAGGTTGCCCTCATCCCCTAACCCCTTCTCCCTAGGGTAGAAGGGGCACCAGACTTTCAAAGTCCTTCTCCCTCAGGGAGAAGGATTTAGGGTGAGGGTTACAACCGTGATTGCATCTCGCTCAAATCCAGTACATCGCGGCTAAACGAGGGGTAAAACACTTAGAAAAATTGTTCATGGGTAAAGCTGAAAAGTAGTCTTACTCTTAGCCTTTCCAGCTATTTTGGTATCGGTTAAAAGGCTTTTTTCATAAGTGACAACATTGATTTAATGCATCCAACGCACTAGATTTCGCGTACTTTATTTTGAATACTACGTACAGCGTGTCTCCGTTAAAACTTGATTGCCAGCCTGTTGAACTCCTAATCGAAATCTCTTAATCACAACCGATGAATCACAATCTATGACAGCCAAAAATGATAACCAACACCAATCTATGACGAACTCATGCAGAGTGAAAAAAAGCTAATGCGGCGCATCTTGATCGACGCTTTGACCGGGCGAGACTATGCAAGTGCGGGGCATTGAAAGACGTTCTCGTGCCATACTGATCATTCTGTAAGAGCTGTTTTTTCAAGGGGAGTTGTGAGAACTCCAGCAACAAAAAAACATCTGTGCAGTAAAATTCAGTCGCAGTAAGATTCGATCATAGTGGTTTCGGCGCGCCCAATGCCTATAGAGTCCAAGAGATTGAGTCATGCAGAATGCGTTGCCATGCAAGATGCGCAACTCTGGTCAGCCATCGCAGAAGGTCACACCGCTGCGTTGGGAGTACTCTATGACCGCCATGCTGGATTAGTGCATGGCATCGCCCTCAAAGTATTGGGCAACGCTCAAGAAGCAGAGGATCTGACGCAAGATATTTTTCTCAAGCTGACGAGCAGCTCATCTTACAACCCAAAGCGAGGCTCCCTGCGCACCTACATCGCCATTTTGACCCGATCGCGCGCCATTGACAGAGTGCGATCGCGCAAAACGGCTAAGAAGTCGATGCAGCGCTTGCAGAGAAGCTCTCCAACATCAGACTCTTCTGTGCCGATGGATGAGATGTTTCAGCAAGAGCAAAGTCAAAAGGTGCGAGCGGCCCTGGCTCAGCTAGCAGACAATCAGCAACAAATTTTGAAAATGGCCTATTACGACGGGCTAACCCAGGCCAAAATTGCTGAGAAACTCAACACGCCGTTGGGAACAGTCAAAGCCCGAGCGCGTCGAGGGTTAACTCAGCTACGCCAGGTCTTGCAAAATCAGTCGAACGAATCTGACATATAAATCGAAATCAATCTAGGACAAATTATTCATTGGGGTCGCCGACAGTATGACCGGGTCTATCTCTTCGGAGCAGTTACAGAGTTTAATAGCGGGCTATGTTCTTTATGATCTCAGCCCAGAAGAAGCCGCTACCCTCGAACAGTTGGCAGCAGAAGACCCGGCGATCGCCCAAGAACTTCAGCTGATGCAAGAGACCCTAGAAATGGCCTATGCTCCTGCTGAGGTAGAGCCTCCTGCTCCCCTCAAAGCATCAATTTTGAGCGCCTATGAAGCGACTCAATCGAGCACCGCGAGTTCTTTAACATCTTCCCCGACTCCCTCTCCAGTGCCAGTGAAGCGAGGCTGGAGCTGGGGCAAAAGTATAGGAGCGATCGCCGCTTTGCTCATTGCAGGGCTGGGCATCAGCAACTATATGCTGTGGCGATCGCTCCAAACTGCTCAGTCTCCTAGCCAAAATGAACCTCTGATGGTCTCCCTAAACCCGACCGAAGAGGAAAGTGCGGCCTCTGCAACCGTGGTCATTCATCCTGATCATCGAGAGGCGACATTGCAGGTTGAAAATCTGCCGCCTCTGGCTGAAGGACAGGTGTATGCACTCTGGACGGTGCTACAACCCGACGCCCCCTTTACTGTCGATACAAAAAACGCCATTCTCACGGGGGTCTTTACCGTCGATGACCAAGGCACCGAATCAGAGCAAATTTTATTGCCACCCGTGTATCAAGATCAGCAGTGGGTCAAGGCGATCGCCATTACGGTCGAAGCTGCCGATGCTCCCCAGCGCCACGAATCCAGCCCCATTTTGATTGTGATGCTTTAGATAGAGTGAGCGGTGCAGAAGATGGCTGAAATATTTCGATGTGCGAAATGTGGTTGCAAAGTCACCCGCCCGGTCGTGGCATTAATAGATCGTAAGCAAATAGTTAACAGCGATCGCCAGCCCTTTCTTCCTTCAGGCTTCTACACCGTATCCGATGGCAAATATTACACAGGCTCGGCAGATGCTTTAATCGTATGCCTCGCAGATGTGACCAATACCAAGCGCCACTCCAATCTCAGCAGGCTGAATGGATGCTGTGGTCTTGACGGATGTGATGGCCCTAATACGCTGTGTATCAACGGCCATGAGATAGGAACGGAGAAATCAGACTGCTGGATGGCTCATGCCATGCTTCTAGATCCTCAAGCGGTTAGGCAAGAGTTGGCTGACTAAGTTTTTTCCGAACGGCTCCAAAGTGATCCTGAACTCAGCGCCAAGCACCACGCCTCTATAAGTTTTTTGCGGGTGGGGTAATGCCTCGTCGAGTTAGGCCCTGATCGATAGAATTCAAGACTTCAAAATCATCTGCCAACGCTGTCCAATTCCGGCCAGAGGCCGCAGCGGTAGAGTCGGGATTGAGGAACGAAAACGCCTCTAAGAACTGAGCGCCATCGACATCTAGCGGCGCATCAAAGTGGCAGGGAATAATTCGCTTAAAGTTCCAGCACGACACACGGTAGGCCCAGTCTAGGGTTTCTTGGGGAGCCCGGTTGAGAATTAAGGTTTGGAGAATGGGGGCAACGAGTAGACGACCGTCGCAGCGCAGGGCTTCAAACGATCGCTCCCAATCAGATGTCCAGTGAAAAGGAAACAGCCCGAAATAGTTGGCCCGAGAGCGATCGCCCGATTGCCAAGCTTCTCGAATGGCCTGCCCTAGGGGAACAGTTTCTGCTGCACTGGGGCGGAAGAAGAAAGAAAACAGCGAAATGCGCTGCCAGCCTTTGCGGCGGCTAACAGGACTATCATCGACCTGATCGTATACCGTATCTCTAGCGTGGAAGAGAAGAGGGCGAGGCTCAAGCTCGACAATGGCCGGAGGCTGAGCTGGAATGGATAGCACCGTATCAGTAATCAGTAACGTGTGCGATCGCCGATGCAGCATCGCCACTTCTCCAAATTTCCCCAAACCTAGATAAATCGGCCCTAAAATCGAGTAGCTAAACTCATTGCCAAAGGGAGCATCTTTATAGTTGTTAGGCAAAATGTGGGTGCGCCCGAGGGGAAAGCCCAGCCAACTCAGCGGCAACGACACCGGAAAGCTCCACTGCTGAGGCGCGACATAGACTTGGGCCTGGGGAAATTGGCGCGCAAACGGCCCCACAAAAACCTTATGCTCAAGCCCCGACACCGTGGGCAAGATAATGTATTTGACTGCGCCATGCTCCGCTTCTAGCTCGCGCACGAGGCGCACGCACTCAGCCGTTGGGGCAATGGGGGCGTAGACCAAAAGCCCGCCTGCATCAAGCTTGACCACCGTCATCCGAATCGGAACCACCACGTAGAGAATGCCCTGGAGCTGGTCAAACGTCCAGATTGTATCTTTAACGATTTCTTGACGCAGAGTGCGGCGATGACCATAGGGATAAAGCGGCATCACGGGCCAAAATGCCCAAGATCTATCACGGTCTTGGGGTTGAGAAGAGGTTGGCGGGGTAAAGCTGGCGTTGTCCACTCGGATCGGTCTCTTGATAGAAATGGAAAGCTTCGCTGGCGCGTCGTGCGATCGCCATTGTCCCAGTAAATGGGAGGGTTGAGAATCCTATTTGAGAATCGTTGCGAAAACGTTAGGATGACTCACGATCGACCCTTCACGGCAAACGGCAAGCCTCATGGCTTGAAAAATTTGCGCCAGAGCCACCAAAACTTACTGGTTTCCAAGAGGTTAAGGGTTTGCTGGTGCTGTTCTAGCTCGGCTGCCAATTCATCGTTGTGGCGACCGATTTGACGAGTTTTTTGGCGCATCGTTTTGAGCCGATTGCGCGTTTGATCTAAATCTGCATGAGCCACCCGATACTGGGCATTGGCATTGCGAAACAGCGTCAGTTCTCGCTGAAACGAATCCCCTAAACTAGCAATTTGCTGATCCAATAGCTGATTGCCGTACTCATAAAGTTCGAGATCAAGCTGATGGTGGGCGATCGCCAAGTCGATGTCTGCTTCAGAAAGCGGATCGCTTTGGGGCTTAGCCGGGTTTGTGTTTGCGCGGGTGTGGAGCAGAGTGTTGAGGCCAACCAAATGACGCAACATCACCAGCGATTCATCAAACCGTTCGGTAATGCCCACCATGAGAAAGCGATCGCGCAGGTTGCGTTTCGCAATATCAAGCAGCTCTGAGGTGCAGCCACCAAAGGGAAAATCGTTAGAGGCGACTCCGGCAATTTTGCGAGTCTGACCGTTATCCGTCAAGATGCGCTCTGGGGAGAGATAGTTTTGAAACGAGATGGGCGGATTGTTGACCAGATCGTAGCGGCTGGGATGATAGTAAACAAAATAGTAGAGAGAAATGATGCGCTTAATCGGGTGGCGCAGCAAGGTCATGTAAAGGCAAGGCTGGCCAAGCATGTCATGGAAGCCAAAATTGAGATGTCCATGAATAAACCGAAGGCAATCGCGCTGGTCATCGGTGAGAGCCTGAAAATCAGCCAGGGTGCGTCCGGGTCGCTGGCTATAGTAAAAGCGACTCGCCGTGTCATATTTGTGACGCATCAGCTTGTGCAGGGTGTGCCCTCCCGTTTTCATCAGGTGAAGGAAAATCAGCGCTTCACCGGGCTGAATCTGACGGGGCTGCGTTGGAGATAGGGCGGGCGAAGTCACAGGTGGCGCTGACATAATATCCTCAGGGCAAATGGCTCAGGGCACGCGCCTGTATGGCAACCGTCCGTGAGACTTCCCCGAATTATACTAGACCGCTTCCCCCCGATGCCGCAGGCGGATCGGCCTTAGGGAGAGTCATCCATCGATGGAGCTGTTACCGTTTCGTCTTGCCGCATCTGAAGCCAAAACCCGACTCGCTCAATGGCGACGCTGAGGGCTTGATTAATCGGCATGATCTGGGAGCCAAAACCAGGGTCGAGAGCCAAAATTTGCTGAGTCGCCTCCGTCAGGCTAGGCGCGTGGGCTGTGCCATTGGCGATCGCCACCTGAGCCTCAGCCACGATATCGGGAGTGAGTTGTTTGTGTCGAATGCAGGCCGCAAGGCGAGGCTGTCCGGTTTTGTCAGGGGCAGTAGAAAACCCAAAGAGCCGACAGAGAGCTGGTCTCCACTCATAAACTTGGCAGCGTCCGTTTTCTGCAATCAACGGATCGGCAGCGTAGAACACACAGGTTCCCCGCTGATCAACAGCCTGAGCCTGGTCAAACCAGTCATCGACATCGCCTCGACGCATTAGTTCAAGCACGAGGGGCAGCATTTCGAGGGGGGTCACTTCTACGTTGGGGTTTTCGCAACACTGCCCGCAACCGGGAGGGCAGCTCAGCTGAGTCGCCGCCTGAAATTGCTCGATTTCCCGATCAATCTGAGCGTATGACTCCATCACCCGATGCGCGATATCGAGATCCATAAACCACAATCTTTGTTTAAGAACAATTTGAGAATAATGAGAATATAGCGATCCTAAATGATTTGTGAGAGGTGGGGCGGGCCGTGCCCGCCC
>JBARXP010000359.1:0-7301 GCA_049647405.1 Elainellaceae cyanobacterium
GTCTTAAATCAGGATTGCCATTTCGAGGATTACCCATAGCTGCTGATCCCAACACTGTAATATCAGCTTATCTCCTGACCATTCACCTCTTGACAATCATCGCTTTTGTTTAACTTGACACCAATGCGCAATGCGATACCCCTACCCCTACAACTTTGTTCATGAGCGATTCGCGTTCATTGAATCGTGTTAGATCGCGTTTGTTTTAGTTAGCCGCTAGCTCAGCGTCCACCCGATCATTGGCAATTCGATCGCAGTTTCGATTGCGATCATTCATTTCGTCTTGGGTGCGACACATCTCATAGGCGATCGCCTCAGACAAATCGCGAGGATATTGGTCGGCATTACCAAGAGCCTGGTTGAATAGACTCACACTCTCTCGCAGCGTTGAAGTGCGCTCATCGCCTGAGTTATCATCAGCCTGAAGTCGCAAAATCTGAGCTTTGAGATAGAGCAGATCTGGATTGTCAGGCGTAACTTCTAGTGCTTGGTTCACGGCTGTCAGAGCATTGCCAACCTGACGCAGGTCACGATAGGCGATCGCCAATCCTCGATTCACCAAATAGTCAGGCCCAGCCTGACTCTGAAAGCGGGCGATCGCCGCCTCAGGGCTAGAGAAAGGAAGATTCACTGCCAGCATTAAATCCATGTATCCCTTCACCAAGTTGACTTCAGGATCATTGGGGTCAATCTCCTGAGCCTTATCGAGATTGTCAAAGACCTGCCGCACCTTGCTCAACACAATCGGAGTGGCCTGTACCGTTCCCTGGGTTAAAAAGGCATGGGCCCCTTCCATGAAGTGCCCCACCGCGAGATACAGATGCCCCCGTAGAGGATCTTGCCCCGAGTCAACGAGACTCTGAGCTGCCGCCAACGTTTGCTCAGCTTCTGACGCGAGGGTGCCCCAGTCTTCATCCCAATAGGCAAAAGAAGCCTGCATTGCATGGGTCAGAGGTTCATTAGCACTGGCCGAGTTGAGCAATGCATTGGATTGGTTGTATTGACTTTGCTGGAACATGGCATTAAATGCCTGCTCCACCTGAGGATCGGTAATGCGAGAGGCATTAGGACGAAACGGATCAGCCTTTGCAGAAGGCATCCAAAGGCTCATGGCAGCAACGGTTCCGGTTGCTACTAGCCCGGTGGCTAAAGACAACGTCCGCCAAATGGATCGAGTCGTGGAGAGAGAAGTGCGTTGAGAGAGCATAGATATTAAAAACTTAAATGCGAGGAACGTGTGAATTGCTTCAGGGGAGAGTCAATCAAGTCCGGATCAGTCGTGATGAATTTCTATTGAAATTGGGGCAATCCAATTTTTATCAAGCCATACTTTGCACCGATTCTCAAGGCCGATTCTCAAGATATAGCGATCGCCATTAGCCTTAGGACATTTTTGTAGGCGCGCGGCGCGCGCCTACAAAAATGTCTGTATCCTAAATAAGCTGACTCCAGCTATATAGGGTGAGAATAGAAGTGAGGGTCGAGTGACTTCATCATAGACAATGACCGTAAACACGATGACTCTGATCAGAGGGCAGAGTTCCTGCAATGCATCAATGTCTTACTCGTAGAATGTCAGCGTTTAGAATCCTGAACTGACGGTTTAGCATGGCAAATCTCTAGGGTGTTGAAGGCTCACATAGGAGTTCAAAATCCTCTTAAGATAGATAACGATAAATAGATAACGATTCTGCTACGCTTAAGGTTCGCAAAATTCCTGATGGTTTTCCTGATGCACTCTTGCTGAACCTGGCGACCTGATTGACAGACAATTTTTTGGCGTAGGCTGGGTGAAACAGAGTGAACCCAGCAAGCACAGGGATTGAATGGTGCGATCGCGACCTAACCTAAGCGACCTAACCTAAGCGACATAAAATTTTTCAGATCTGTTATCAGTCAATTTATCAGTCAATCCAGGTGACTACGACCCTGTAATGGGTGAACCATTAAGACACCATCACAACTTGCACACGATCTAGGCTGTTATTTCTGCACTCATTCCATCTAGTCTCGACCTGTTTTCTATTCTGTTTCTTCACTAAGCGTTGATGCTCTATATCAAAAATTTGGCCTACCATCCGGCAGCCGTTCCTGAAGCGATTTTGAAGGGGGTGAGCCTAGAACTGCCCCCCCAACAGCTAGGATTAATCATCGGCCCCAGCGGTTCTGGTAAAAGTACGCTGCTGGAAATCTTGGCCGGGTTGGCGCGCAAAACCTCTGGCAGCATTCATTGGCGGCAGCAAGAGCTGAATCGAGATGAGCTGCAGCAGTTGGGCGGCTTGGTGTTTCAGTTTCCGGAGCGCCATTTTTGCACGGGCAGCATTTTAGAAGAGTTGCGCTTGGGCCACCCAGAGCTGAGTAAAGAACGAATCGACGACGCTCTCCAGTCTGTTGGGCTTGATCAGATGTCACCACAGACGCCACCCCATGCATTGAGTGGTGGCCAGCAGCGACGACTCGCCCTAGCCGTGCAGTTGATTCGGCAACCCTATTTGCTGCTGATGGATGAGCCGATGGCGGGCTTAGATTGGTCGATGCGGCAGCAGCTAATCACGCTTTTGTCACGATTAAAAAAACATTGGAGCTTGTTGATTGTTACCCATGATACCAGCGAGCTAGTTGGAATTGCGGATCGTTGTTGGATGCTCAACCATGGTGAGATGACCTCAGCCGATCCTGAAGCGCTGCGTCAGGCTGCGATCGCCACCCAGTCCATTGCATAAGAGTTTATTGCCCAACCTATGACTTACTCTCAGTCGCGATCGCCCGATTCTCCTGTCGTTGATTTTAGCCAAACTCAAGATTTGCCTCTGTTGCCCCAGAGTGAGTCGATTCAGACTCTTTGGCAAAATACGCTTGGGTGGCAGCCCAGCGCCTCCCAATGGCAGCTTTTTCAGCGGGTCTACCACGGTACTTTGATCGGCAATCGTCTCTTCAATTTGACCCGAATTACAGACCCCGACGAGTTCTTAGAAAAACATCTGTGGGATTCTCTCCGGGGCATTCGCGGCCTACAGCCCACTCTCGCCTCTAACTCTATCGCCCCTGACTCTATCGCCCCTAATTCCGACACTGAACTCGACGGGAACACGAACCTTCCCACCCCTACACGGGTGATTGATATTGGTTCTGGGGCTGGCTTTCCGGGGCTGCCCGTGGCGATCGCCCAACCCGATTGGCAGGTGACGTTGCTCGACGCGACTCGCAAAAAAACGACCTTCCTTGATGCGCTGCGCGATGAGCTCGCACTCCCTCACGTCACCACGCTGACCCAACGGGCTGAAGCCGCCGGACGACTTTCTGCCCATCGAGAGCAATATGATCTCGCTCTGTTGAGAGCAGTCGCTCCGGCGGCAGTGTGCGCAGAATATGCCTTACCGCTACTGCGCATAGGGGGGCAGGCCATCCTGTACCGAGGACATTGGACTGAAGACGAAACATCAGCCCTGCGGCCCGTAGTGGAGTTATTAGGGGGTGAGTTGGCTCACATTGAAGCCTTCCAGACGCCCTTCACGTCAGGCGATCGCCACTGTGTTGTGCTGAAGAAGGTATCTGCCACCTCTACCCAGTTTCCGAGGGCAAACGGTGTCCCCAACCAAAAACCTTTAGGCCAGTCTAAGTGAGTCAGGACTTACGCATTTTGTTGAAATTGAGGGCACGGCGCGCCCTCAATTTCAACAAAATTATTCAGATTTACGCGAGTTGTGCGTAAGTCCTGTGAGTCTGAATATTAGACAAGCAAGGCTCGCCAAACGTCATCTTTTTCTATGTGTAACGGGCTGTGAACAAATCACCCCTAAGTATTAAGAAATACATCTCCCCTATGGCCTTACGCAAACGAGTAGGGCACTCTGAAGATATGGGTGCCCGATGGAGTGTTCTATCGCGATAGCAGGTCTAATTTCTACCGCTTCTGACTCTAAAATTGGTGCACACGTCCATTCCACCCATTAAAGGTGCCGCTCCCGCTGCGATTGATAAGAGCGCATTCGATCATCGCAAATCTGTGGGTCACTGCCCCCCATCATCATGAACAACGTGATGGATTGAGATAGCCTGAGCCGCAAAGAATCTCCTGAAATGAGCAAATGGCGATCGTCGTTGAGTCACTCCGCTCCATAGACCTCACTTTCATTTTTGATCGTCAATTTTTTACTTTTGAGAAGATCATGCACACCATCAATCACACCCTAGAAGAAAAAGTTTTGGAATCGGAAGGCCGATATCTCAAAACTCAAGAGCTTCAGAACCTAGAGCAATACGTTCATAGCTATGCGGTTCGTTTAGAAACGTATCAAAATTTAGGCGAGAAAAGCCCTGAACTCGTACTCAATGCACTTCGTCTGTTTGGGCAAGAATATCCAGAAGTCATGGCTAAATCTGGCAAGCGTTGCCACTATGATATGACCTCTGTTCTCCGCTATATTGCGCTTTCAATTTTGCGTGATGACGAACTGTTCTTCATTGAAGAATTGATGTCTTGGCTAGATACCGTTCTTGTGGCCTATAAGCGCAATCATCACTGTGCATCGGCTTATCAGCATCTGATGAATGAACTCAAAGAAGCGCTGCCCGCCTCCAATATTGATTTGATTCGTCCCTATATCGACAGTGTCACCACGCAGCTTCAGTCCCATGCAAAGCAATAGTCGCCTCTAAGCAATAGTCGCCTCTAAGCAATAGTCGCCTCTATTACGACAGGTAGACACCATTCAATAGATTAATGATGTCGAGTGAGCAACTGAGTTGAGCGACTTATAGATTGCTCAAAAAATAGATTGCTCAAAGAATAGATCGCTCAAAAGATCCCGAGTCATTCACAGCAATGCGCTGAAGTTGGCTTTGAATGATGAGCAACGTGAGTTGGGTGTGTCTTTGTCATGTCAATACGCAATTCCAATGATGAAGAGGTAAACTCCATGCATAGCTTTAACCCCATTACGGTCAATCGCCACTCGACTATCGACGATCGCAAAGCAGCGCTTTATCGAATTTATCAGCAGGTGTTAGAGAGACAGCCCAACGCCTTTGAACGAAAAAAGCTGAGCCGCCTCGAAGGCGATTTTTTGAAAAATAAAGTCGGTGTCCGTCGTTTTCTCAAAGAAATAGGACATTCAGAACTCTACCTCGACGCATTTTACTATCGGTCGTCGAACCAAAAGTTTTTAGAAAACTGCATCAAGCATTTTCTGGGGCGAACTCTGGTCAATGGTGAAGAAATGCACACCTACTGTGACCTGTTAATGCGTTCTGGCGTGACCGCACTGATTAATGGCATTCTTGATTCTGAAGAATATCGTAAACATTTTGGCTGCTTTACGGTTCCCTATCACCGAGACGAGACCTGCTACGAATCACCCAAAGCGTTCTTAGAGAGCAATGTTGTCTGTGAAGAACACTACGGACGCCGGGGCTGGTCAGTTCCCACGCTGTATTGGCACCAACTAGGGCTCAACTGTGACGAGGGAGTTTGCACACCTGTGGATAGCCCATCGATCACTGCGGAACCAGTGCCCGTAGCGGCTCAGACGCAAACCCCGCTACCTCAGCCTGTTGCGGCATCGGTTGCATCGAGTCAAGCTGCAAGTTCTCCGGCGGCTGTCAGTGCAGACGCAGACTCTGATGACCTGGCCAACCTGCTTTGGGGTGTGCAGTAACGTATTTTCCCTGTTTTTGATGAACGGCTAGAGAAACGTTCATTGGATGGTGCGATCGCCCTTCGCCAACGCTGGAGGGCGATCGCACAGCGTTTTAGTCGCCCAAGCCTGGAGAATATCGCGCAAATTTACCTCCGGTTCCAGCAGGCAAGCATGGCCGCTCTGGGGCAGAGAATGCATCTTGGCATGGGGCATGAGCCCAGCGAGACGCGCCGCTTCTGAAAGAGAGGGGAGCAAGCGATCGTCTCGGCTCGCAACAATGAGAGTAGATTGCCAAATCTGCTGGTAATCGTCATCGGTCAGGTCAAAGTCTCGCAGCAAAAAGACCCGATGAACTGCACTGTGATAGCCCACCGAGCGCATCGCAGCTAGAAGCGTTTGCTGTTCTGCGGCATCGACCCGGCTCAGATTAGCCAAAAACGGCATCAAAATCGAGCACGCAAGAGAATACATCGATACAGGCAATGCCCGCACGATATCAACGGCCCAACTCGTCCAGATTCGCTGGTTAAATGACGATGCAGGGTTAACCAAAATTAATCGATGAATCAAGTCAGGACAGTGCAACGCGACCTTAAGCGCGAGACATCCGCCAAACGATTCACCACAGAGGTACACCTCCCGATTGGGATATGAGCTAAGCGCAAGCTCTTGCTTGATGCGCTGGGCGATCGCCCCGGCCAAGTCGTCCCAGCCATGCTCGGTATCGCGAGGCAACACCAAACACCGAATGTCAAACGACGGCAGCAGCCCAGCAAGCTGAGTCTCCAGCAATGCACCCGTGCCATCCATCCCTGGCAAAAAGACGAAGAGGGGCTGGGCGGGCTGTACTCCAGTCGGTTCAAGAAAGGTTAAAGTCTCTGGCTTAGCAGTCATCACAACAAGATTGAACAATCAATATACGGTCAGTAAATCAGTCGGTTCTTAGAGGATGTTTGAAAAGTATTAGACAACACGCTGGAACAATACTGATCCCCCTAAATTCCCGCGCTCCGCGCCGCTAACGCTAGAAGAAAGGGGAACTTTGAACCGGGTTTCCCCCTTTTTAAGGGGGGCAAGGGGGATCTGAAGTAGCATTGACGACTTCTCAAACCTGGAACCCAGTCTGCAAAAGCTGGCTGACCTGGCTTTGGCAATGGTGACTCAGTCGCTGCACAACTTCTCGTGCCTGCCGCCCACGATAGTCTTCTCGATGCTTATCGGTCACGCAAATCGGCTTGCCAATCAGCACATTGACTTGGTGGTAAACAATGAATGGATGCCATCCTTCTTGATTAAATGCAGGCTCAGACGGATCAACCCAGTGCAGCATCCGCACCGGAAATAGGGGATGCGATGACTCGTCGCGAGAGGCGATCGCCACAGGCAACACGGTAATGTTTGACACGGGCGATCGCAGTAAGAGATGGGCAAAACCCCGATGAAAATTGCTCATATGCTCAGGGCTAGTTGCCTGCACCATCGGCTTTGCACCTTCTGGAAAAATGCCGACGGTCTGCCCTTCGTTTAGAAACTCAGATGCCTTATCAAACAGCACTCGATGCTTAGTGGAGTGAGAGTCGAGTGAAAATGCACCCATCTGCTGCACCATTTCGTTCAAAACGGGCACCCGCGACATGTAGCGATGGCAGGCAAAATGGACGG
>JBARXP010000360.1:0-5979 GCA_049647405.1 Elainellaceae cyanobacterium
CATCAGCGTCGATGCCCCCACGTTAGCTCCGTATCGAGCGGATTGGCATCCATCAGATACTCTCCCCCACTGGGCGATCACGATTGGCTCCTCTTGATTGGTAGCTTATTTAGACGCAAGCTCCTAAAGCACTCTCATCATAATCTGTCGTTTACAGGACGAGGGGAGAGTCGCGTTTTGGCTAGATGGCAGTTTTGTGAAGACAGATGAGCATTGTTTTTCTCTAGAAGCCAATCATGAAATTGTCTCTGAATGCTGACCCCGCAATTTGTACTGGTTAAGATAAAGGCAATTTTCGCCCCTATTCTGAACATTCCGCATTATGCCTACGATCGCCATCCGTGAACGAGAAGCAACTGAGACTGGGTTTGCCGCAACACTCAGCATTGATAATCAGACGCAATATGACATCACGGTCTGCGACCCGTTTAACGGCAAACAAGAGCGGGAGCTAGAGTTTTATTTTGAGCGGTGGATTCAGTTTCCATTTGACAATCAGGTGATCGCAAAGCGGGCGGCAGATAGCGTCAAGACCTACGGCGAAAGTCTATTTGAGCAGGTGTTTCGGCGCGACCCGGATGCTTACAGCGACTACAAGCAAGCCTGCCGGGGTGGCCTGACTCAACTACAGATTGAGATTGAAGGCAGTTCCCCAGATTTTCAGGCGCTCCATTGGGAAGCGTTGAAAGACCCCAACCAGCCTCGACCGTTTGCCGTTGAGGGCATCTTTACCCGAAAACGGGTTCAGCGAGGAGTCACGCCCATTGACCTAAACCCATCTCCGGTGATCAACCTGCTGGTGGTGACGGCTCGCCCCGACGAAGAATCAGATGTGGGCTATCGGACGATTTCTCGTCCGTTGATTGACGCCATCCATCAGGCGCAGTTGCGGGTGAATGTGGAGATTTTGCGTCCCGGCACGTTTCAAGCCCTGTCTGATCATTTAGCCGATAAAGAAGGCTACTATCACATTATTCATTTCGATGCTCATGGGGGCTTGATGGCCCATGACATTTTGCAGATGGGCGTTCGGCAAGACCGCTACGTATTTCAGCAGCGCTATGGCCGCAAAGACATGGAACCTTACGACGGCCTCAAAGCGTTTCTATTTTTAGAAGGAGACCGCAAAGGCCAAGCCGACCCCGTTGAAGCCCAAGAACTGGCTGACCTGCTGACCAATAAAGGTATCCCCATCTGCATCTTGAACGCCTGCCAATCGGGAAAACAAGTGCGAACACCCCCCTCTGTTGGAGCGAATGGCGATGCGTCCTCACCCGATCATCCCGACAGTGACCTCCCAATCCAAAATCCAAAATC
Source organism: Elainellaceae cyanobacterium (assembly GCA_049647405.1). GTDB lineage: Bacteria > Cyanobacteriota > Cyanobacteriia > CAKZMO01 > CAKZMO01 > CAKZMO01. Next base: position 1,318 of record JBARXP010000360.1, read on the forward strand.
CCCAATTGAAAATTCCGAGACCAGTCTTGGCAGTCGTCTCATGGCCGCAGGCATTCAGATGGTGGTCGCGATGGGCTATTCCGTCACGGTAAGCGCCGCCGCCCTGATGATGAAGACTCTCTACAGCCAGTTGTTTGCCCAAAAGGGAATTCCTGACGCGATTCGGCTGGGGCGCAGAGAACTCTATAACCAGAAAAATCGGCGGGTCTATTTTAACCATGAGGTGGAGCTGGAAGACTGGCTGCTGCCTGTGGTCTACGCCAATCGCGAGGTCGATCTGAAGCTGCGGGAGTTTGGCCTAGAGGAAGAAGAGAAATATTTCGAATATCTCGACTCTTTAGAAGCTCGCTACGAGTTCCAAAATCCGACCTATGGCTTTGTAGGGCGCGATTTAGAGATTCTCAAGGTTGAGAAGTCTTTGCTTCACCATAACGTGTTGCTCCTGCGGGGTATGGGCGGCACAGGAAAAACCACGCTGCTGCAATATCTCTGGCAATGGTGGTTGGTGACGCATTTTGTCGAAGATGCATTTTATTTTGGCTACGACCAGAAGGCACATACCGTCGAGCAAATCATTTATGAGATTGGGAAGCGGGTATATGGTCGAGGAGAACAGGCTCATTTTGTAGCCATGAACCCTAGAGCTAAGACCACAAAACTTGCAAAAACCCTCCGTGAAAAACGTTATGTCCTCATTCTCGACAATCTCGAATCAGTCACAGGGCAAGAGTTGGCGATTCAAAACACGCTGCCTGAAGTAGAGCAGCAAGCATTGCGGCAGTTTTTAATGAAGTTATACGGAGGCAAGACGTTTGTCGTGCTGGGGTCGCGCAGTGGCGAAGAATGGCTGGCCGACACCTTCACTCACGAGGGCAAGGTCAACCGATATCAGCTCAGCGGCCTCGACCCCGAATCGCGCACCGTTCTGGCCGAGAAGATTTTAGACGCTCAGGTGAAAGACCCCAAGCGAATCGCAGCCCTGCGAATCGATGACGGGTTTAAGCGGCTGATGAACCTGCTGGCCGGGTATCCGCTGGCGATGGAGGTGGTGTTGGCAAACCTAGCCCGACAGACGCCCCAAGAGATTTTGGATGGGCTGAATGCGGCAGGAATGAAAAGCATTGATGCAGGCGGCGAAGACAAGACCAACAACATTCTCAAATGTGTGGAATATTCGCACAGCAACCTATCACCCGATGCTCAGAAATTGCTGGTGTGTTTGGCTCCCTTCAATAAAATCATCTTTCATAATGCATTGTCGAACTATGTTCAACATCTACAGAATCAAACCATATTTCAAAACTATGATTTTTATCAACTTGAGCAAGCAATTCAGGAAGCAATAAACTGGGGGTTATTGTCATTTGAGACGCATGAAAACCTAGAGCTTATTGTCATTCAACCAATTTTTCCATACTTTTTAAAAACAAAGCTAATTGAGACAGATGTAGCTATAAGCGATGCTATAAAGAATGCATTTAGGTTACATTATCAAGGTTTGTCTGGGAACTATGGCTCATGGATGGACTCTCAGGAGAGCTTCGAACAAAAACTCGGCTTTAGTTTATGCTACCTAGAATATGAAAACCTTTATTCTGCCTTGCAATACGCATTGGATAGTCAAGAAAAAGATGTTCTCCAAATTTATAATTGCTTGTATCTTTTTCTAGATAAACTTGATGACAAGAAAACACAGATGAGGTTAGCAAGATATGTTTGCGATAAGCTAAGAACTGAAAAGATAGGAGAATATACCATAAACTATCAAATTCTTGCTCTTCTGGAGTCGCTGGCTAAAACATGCATAAAGCTCAGAGAGTATTCGGAGGCTCAAGAAATTTACCTTTTTCTTCTCGATTTTCTACAAGATTACAACAAGAATTTGAATTTCGAGGGAGAGCAGGAAGAAATTCAGGTTGTAGCCATCTACCATCAGTTAGGTATCATATCTCAGGAGCTGAATCAGCCTCAGGAAGCGCTAAATTACCATCATAAATGCTTAGGATTAAATCTCAAGGCTAATGATCTCTGTGGACAAGCTGTCACTTATCATCAGCTAGGTGTACTCTACGAAAAAATACAAGACTACAGAGAGGCGAAAACTTGCTTGGAAAATGCTGTTCGACTCAAACATGAACTCGGTCAGTATATTAGCCAAGCTTCCACTTACTATCACTTAGGGCGGGTTCTACAAAGACTCAGAAACTATGAACAAGCAATAGCCTGTCACAAGGAAGCACTAAAAATTGAAATTGAATATGAAGATTTTGAAGGTCAAGCGAATAGCTATCGTATGTTAGGAATTGCTGCACAAGCTCTTCAGGATTATAAAAAAGCAAGAGAATATTATCAAAATTCACTTGATATAGGTATTCAAACTAACAATAGTGATATCCAACTCAGTTCTTACCATCAGTTGGGTAATATATCTTATATATTGCAGGAATATGATCAAGCTCTACTACACTATAGGCAATCTCTTAACATCAAAATTGAGCTTGGTATTCGCGATAGCCAAGCGCTCACTCATCATCAATTATGTTTGGTTAATCAAGTGCTGAACAAAATTGAGGATGCACGCTTTCATAACTTAGAAGCTTTGAAGATTTTTGTCGAATTTGCAGATCAAACAAACGTCAGCAAAGCAATTTTTGTCTCTTTCCTTTTGTATAAGTCAACCCAAGACGAGAGCATCTTGACCAACATTGCCCAATGCCTCAACATCACTATCGAAGATGTACATCAGCTCTTTGCCAACCTCAACCTCAACGAATAATCTATCTTCGGCCCAATGGAGAGAATACGTGACCCCAATTGAACTGACCCGTAAAGGTTTCCAAGCTCTTGTCGATGCATTGGGATATGTGGATGCTGTCCGCTTTTTGAAGCAGTTTAACCAGGGCAGTGGAGATTACACCCAAGAACGCGATCAATGGCTAGATGATCTAAGCCTGGATGAAATTCTGTCATCCGAACCATAGCGGTTTTTAGAATGAGAGTAAGATGCTGAATAGGTATCCTGATATCTTATGGTTCAAGCCATTCCCGCCAACACCATTACCCTCCGTACCCTCAAGCAACACCTGGGCTTAGAGCAGGCCAGCGATGCAAATTTTTTCTCTGAGTGGACTGACGATATACCCAAACTCAACGACCTAGAGCAGCAAACCCTCGATCGCGTCAAAGCCAACGTTCTCGATTTTCTAGACGATCCACCCGTTTTAGAAAACAGCGTCAAACTCGTGGTGCTGTCGCCCTTACTCGATTTAGCAGGCTTCTATCGCCGCCCATTTCGGATCAAAACCGAAACCAGCATCGACATCGCAATGGAAGACGAAGGCATCACGATTCGAGGGCGAATTGATATTCTCGTGGTCAACGAGACCCTGTGGCTCGTCGTCGTCGAATCGAAGCGCAGCGACTTTGCCGTTACCCGTGCCGTTCCTCAAGCTCTGGCCTACATGCTCGGCAACCCAGAGGTGCAGCAGCCCACCTTCGGCATGATTACAAACGGCAGCGACTTTCTATTCTTAAAATCTCTTCGCACCCCCAGTCCACGCTACGCCACCTCCAGACTGCTATCTCTAATCAATCCCCAAAACGAACTCTACGACGTGCTGGCAATTTTGAAGCGGTTGAGTCAGACCTAAGCTAAGGTCATGGCGAAGTCTCCTCAACTTCAGCAGGTTCAGTGTAGTCACAGAAAGTGCGAATGCCCAGCTTTAGCACCCAGAGCACGACGATAGTGGCGATCGCCGGATTAATGGGCAGCGTCACCAGATCAATCAGATAGACAATTAAGCCCGTCAACAACACGGCTTTATTGGGCTTTTTGTTATATTCCTCGACCTTTTCTCGAAAGCTGTCATCACCGCAAATCTCGCGCCGCAGATTTTTCAAAAATACCTGTCGTAAAGTCTTGCGGTCGTCTGCATAGATTGCTGTTCCCGCCTCGGCAGCGACGAGATCCTCTAAGCTGGCTTCCAAATCGCCGTTGTGATTGTGCAGGGTGGCGATCGCCCCTTGAGCGGGCGCATAGTTCTTCAAAATGGCTTGAGCATCATGCAGTTCTTCAGGCGAAAGTTGAGGCATTATGGCAGCACTGTTAGAAGTGGCAAAACAATCGTAGGCAATGGTTCTATTCTGAAGATGATACGTTACGGTCGGTGAAGATGAGGTGCAGGCCAACGCAACGGGGGCGACATGAGGCTACGTCCAGACAAGCGATCGCCCCACAGGGTAAGCACTTTCGCACCTACCCCATGAGATTTGCCGCTAGTCAATCTGCACCGTTTTGGTGAGAATGCACATCATCTCACCCGGTCGTTCAGTCGGCATCAGTCGGCTCCACTCGTTGGGTTCGGCGTAGCCTCGATGATGTAGGTTTTTGATCACAATCTGAATCGCTTTGGGTGAGCCATAGAGCAGATGACGTACGGGTTCATTTTGCGGACTCGATTTTAGATTGCTATAAAAATCGTCACCTGAAGCTGTGGACGCAAACGCGCCCGATTCATACGGTTGACACATGGTAGGTTCTGGTTCCTTTTTGAAACTAAACGATAGGAAGAAACCAGAACTCAGTCGCCTGACTACCCCGCAAATGTGTGTGCAATTCGAGGCAGCCACGGTTTACCATGAACCGTTAGCCCCCCGACTGGT
>JBARXP010000361.1:0-5514 GCA_049647405.1 Elainellaceae cyanobacterium
AGGTGGTCGCCGTCAGCACCAGCTTCGGAATCCGGTCGAGCGATCGCTGGCTCACCGCATCAAATTCTCGAATCCGCTCTAGCTCATCGCCAAACAGCTCTAGCCGCACGGGCAGCTCTAACGACACGGGAAACACATCAATAATGTCGCCCCGCCGACTCCACTGCCCCTCTGTTTCGACCAAAGGAACTCGCTCATAGCCCAGCTTTGCCAATTGGGTGCTGAGAGCGCCGAGATTTACCTCCATGCCTTGGGTCAAGGTGACGCAGAAGGGGCGAAAGATATCGACAGGCGGTAAGTGAGGCTGGAGCGATCGCTCAGTCGCGACCACTGCAAGACTGCGCTTTGGGGTAACGGTATTTGCAGTCGAGCCGTTCCCGTTGGTCGCATTCTCCGAAACTTGCCGTTCTCTCAACTCCTGAAGTTCTGCCAAAACCTGGAGCTGTCCCCAGGTCATTTCCGATTCGGAGTCGAAGGGTTCGTAGGGCGACGATTCCGACGTGGGGTAAAACTGCACCGTCTGCCAGCCCATGGCTTCTAACTGTGCCGCCCAGCGACCCGCCTCTTCTAGCGTCGCGGCGACGACCAACATAGGACGCTGCTGCTGCTGAGCTAGCGCCGACGCAACCAAGCCCTTGGGCAATCGCGCAATGCCGTTGAGGTAAAGCGACTGCTGTTGTTTGAGCTTGGAGATAAGTTCTTCAGCCAGGAGCGATCGCCCCATAGCCCGAATCACGGAGGAAAAAGCCATACGGGTAAACACAGGAGGAAGTAGACGGCCAGCGAACAGACAAAACTTTCCCCTGAAAATCTGACTGAAGACTTTCTGGGTGTTATGGAGGTTCTTGAATTAGGATATCGAAAATTTTCAACGGATGGTCAGGCTGATGCGTTTTGACCTCTCATCTAAAACTGCGTTGAAGCTGACTACTGTGATGGAGAGGATCTGCCAACGGGAGCACGATGCTCGCACCACAGCAATCAACAAGCTGACACAAATGGAATGATCCCGGTTAGGATTCACCCCATTTGTCACCAACCCACAGAAGTCACCATTTTAGCGGAGTCGCTTTATTAGGATGAGGTCAGTTGCTTCACCAAGCCGCCTTTGGCCGTCTCCAACGCTTCAGGGAGTTTGCTGGCATCGCGTCCACCTGCCTGAGCCAGATTTAGACGACCACCGCCGCCACCGCCGCAGATTTTGGCGATCGCCCCAATGAATTTCCCGGCTTGGAGTCCAGCTTTGTTTACGTCTGTGCCAAAAGCTGCCACCAGACTGACTTTGCCCTCTTCCGGTAATGATCCCAGCACCACTGCGGCACTAGAGCCGAGCTTTTGCTGCATCCGTTCGGCGGCAGTCTGAAGAGATTTGGCATCGAGAGATCCCAGATCGGCCACCAAGACTTGGAAATCGCCTACGGTTTCAGCATTTTCGATCAGCTGGTCAGACTTGGCGATCGCCAGTTCTCCTTTCACGGAGGCTAACTGCTTCTGAGTTTCCTTCAGTTCTGATTGCAGAGCATTGACTCGATCGACCACTTCTTCAGGCTTCACCTTGAAGCGATCGCCCAGTTCTCGCACCACCTTATCGCGCACCTTCAGGTAGTCGAGCACGGCTGGCCCTGCCACGGCTTCGATGCGGCGTACCCCAGCCGAGATGCCTGTTTCAGAGACAATTTTGAATGCGCCAATTTCTGCCGTATTGCGAACGTGAGTGCCGCCACACAGCTCCATCGACACACCAGGGAAATCGATTACCCGCACCTCATCGCCATACTTTTCGCCAAACATAGCGACGGCACCTTTCGCCTTGGCATCATCGATGGGCATCACCGCAATATCGGCTTCGTGGGCTTCGGCAATCCAAAGATTCACCTGCTCCTCGACCTGCTCTAGCTCTTCGGGCGTGATGGCGCGAGGACAGTTGATGTCAAACCGGAGCCGATCAAAAGCCACTAGGGAACCCGCCTGGGAAATGTCGGGATCAACCAGCTTTCTCAATGCGGCTTGTAGCAGGTGAGTGGCGCTATGGTTTGCCTGAGCCCGACGCCGACAGGCGCGATCGATTTGAGCTGTGACTGTTTCGCCTTCCTTGAGAGAACCGCGCTCTACTCGTCCGATATGAACAAAGAAATCGGACTCTTTTTTGACATCCTCGATTCGCACGAGGGATGCTTCGCCAGATAGATAGCCGCGATCGCCAATTTGTCCGCCCGACTCGGCGTAGAAGGGAGTCTGATCGAGAATAATCTGCACCTCAGCGCCAGCTTCGGCGGAGCCTACAGATTCTCCATTGACCAAGAGGGCTTCGATTTTTGCTGTGGACTGGGGATCGGCGTAGCCCAAAAAATGAGTGCTGTGAATGTGCTCGGCCAGCTTGTCTAGGCTACCCTGCACGGTCAGGTCAATGGTTGTGTGAGCTTCGCGAGCCCGCGATCGCTGCTGTTGCATCTCAGCTTCGAAGCCAACCTCATCGACCGTGATGCCCTGCTCTTCCGCAATTTCCTGGGTCAGCTCCAGGGGAAAGCCGTAGGTGTCGTACAGCGTAAACGCATCGATGCCCGAAATTTGCTGGGGCTGCTTGGCTAAAATGTCATCCAGCAGCTTCTCGCCTCGCTCTAGGGTTTCGAGGAATCGCTTTTCTTCCCGTTCTAGCTCGGTCTTAATCGTGGTTTCGCTTTTTCTCAGGTTCGGATACGCCGATTCCATCAGGGCGATCGCACTCTCCGCCACGTCTGACGTGAAGGGCTTGCTGATGCCCAAGAGTCGCCCGTGGCGAACCACTCGCCGAATCAGCCGCCGCAGCACATAGCCCCGATCCGTATTGGAGACACGGACGCCATCGGCAATCAAATGAGTTACCGAACGAACGTGATCCCCAATTACTTTTAATGAAACCTGGGTTTTCTCATCGGCTTTGGTGTAGTCGATCGCCGCGATCGCCGCTGCTTTCTCAATGATGGGAAAAATCAGATCCGTCTCATAATTATTGGGCATCCGCTGGAGAATCTGCGCCATGCGCTCTAGACCCAAGCCCGTGTCGATGTTTTGCTTTTCAAGAGGCGTTAGCTTGCCATCAACATCGCGGTTGTATTGCATGAAGACGAGGTTGTAGAACTCGATGAAGCGAGTGTCGTCTTCGAGATCAAGGGTGTCGTCGCCCCGTTCGGGGTGGAAGTCGTAATAGATTTCAGAACACGGCCCACACGGCCCTGTGGGGCCAGAAGTCCAGAAGTTATCGGCTTCGTCCATGCGCTGGATGCGGTAAGCCGGGATGCCAATGTCGTCGCGCCAGATGGCAAAGGCTTCATCGTCTTCGCGAAACACGCTCACGACCAATCGTTCTGGCGGCAGCTTGTAGACTTCGGTGGAGAGTTCCCAAGCCCAGGCGATCGCCTCTTTTTTGAAATAGTCGCCAAAGGAAAAGTTGCCCAGCATTTCGAAAAAGGTGTGGTGGCGCTGGGTGCGGCCCACGTTTTCGATATCGTTGGTGCGAATACATTTTTGAGAAGTCGTTGCCCGATCGACTTCGGCCTTGCGCTGTCCCAAGAAAATGGGCTTAAACGGCAACATGCCCGCAATGGTCAGCAGCACCGTCGGGTCTTCGGGCACCAGAGACGCACTCGGCATAATCTTGTGCTGCCGCGCCTCATAGAACTTCAAAAACGTATTGCGAATCTCGACACCCGACAGAGCTGGAAAATCGATGGGAAAGGCGTCCTTGCCATTCGCCGTCTGCTTTGTTTCTTTACTTGCTTTAGCCTTAGCCTTTTCCTTTGCCATTGGAAACCTGTTGGGGGCTGCCCCAGAATATCTACTCAGAAACCTACATTGAAACACTATTGAGAACAGAAACAATATCAGCGGAAGCCATCCGCTTCTGGCGATCGCTTCTAATCATCAACTAATTCATCAACTCCTGATCATCATAGTATTCATTGCGAAAGGGTATCGTTCAGGGTTATACCCTGTTTCAACGTTCCTGACGTGTTAGTTCTACCCTAGCCTCCAGACAGAAGACAGAACTTTTGCGAGCTGTCATAATCCGGCATGGTAGAAGATCTTTGGGCGATCGCACCGGGAGCATGTCAGGTTTGCAACTACCTCGAAATCCCCTCATCCCCCAGCCCCTTCTCCCAGCAGTGGGAGAAGGGGAGCAAGAGATTCAAAGTCCCTCTCCGCTGGGAGAGGGATTTAGGGTGAGGGCGACAAAAGTGGCGTGCTCCCCATCCGTTTTGATCTAGATACCGTCGATATTCTAGACGCCAGAACCGCAAATCTAGAGTTCTACAGCATAGTGCTTCGATATCTTGTCTGAAAAATATCTTGTCTGAAAAACGTTGCCCCTACTCCGAAACATGTCTCCTAGTGCTATCGTCTTCCTAATCAATGGCGGTAGCCTGATCAGTTACATGGATTGGGCGGATCTAAATCTCGCTGCTATGAATAGTGGAGTTGAATTTAAGTTAGACGGGCTGTAGACGAGCCAGTGTTTCCAAACAACTTATTCAACCCCACACACCATCTGTTATCAATCGTTTAGGAGCTGCTATGAAGTCACTCATTCGCAAAGGTGCAACCCTCTTGACTGCTGGAACCTTGGCTATTGGTTCCGTTTTTGCTGCTGGATTAGAGGCGATCGCCCTAACCAGTGAGCAAATCGTACAGCAGTTGAGCAATGTTCCAGTCTTTACCATTACCGATGAGTCTGGGTCACCTTTAGTTTCTGAGGTTTCTCGAGGTGAAGAAGAAGCTTCTCCGGTCACGCAAGTCTTCATCAATCAAGAAGATGCTCAGGAGTTTATTGAGGGCATTCGCGGCAGTTCTCCAGATTTGGCAAACTCTGTGCAAGTCACTCCGGTTTCTTTGGCCCGCATCTACGAAGTCGCACTCATGGGGCAAAATCCAGATACGCGCCTCGAATTTATCTTCGTCCCTGACCGCGATCAGGTTCAATCTGCGGTGATGATTGAGCAAGACACCGTGACAGATGAGAGCGTCGATGAGTTTGCAGGTGTGCCTCTATTCACCGCTCGCTCTGGCGTCGGTGGAGACGATGTGGGCTATCTGACGATTCAACGAGGCGAGCAAGAAGTCATTCCTGTATTCTTCTCTGAAGCCGACTTGACATCTCTCCTCAGCGAAATCGAGACATCACAACCGGATTTGGCTGGCACGCTATCTCCCCATGTCATTCGTCTCGAAGATTTGATTTACACCCTTGAAACCACGGATGACGAACAACTCACCCAAATTCGTCTGATTCCTGCTAGCGAAACTCTCCGCTTTATCCAGCAACAGCAGCAGCAGCAGCAGTAGTCGGATTCGTCGGAGTACATCCCAGTTTTGCAAGGTTGCCCTCATCCCCCAGCCCCTTCTCCCAAAAAGCTAATCTTGTAGGGGTTTTAAATGGCGAGTCCGAATCCAGGCAGTTTCAGCGATCCAGTGCTCAAATCACCGATTCTGAAAGTAGTGTGGTTTAGGGGTTCTGCGAAACCCCTACAGGATTAGCCC
>JBARXP010000362.1:0-5477 GCA_049647405.1 Elainellaceae cyanobacterium
TGGCGTTCTTGGGCGATCGCCTGCAAACAGCTCAACAGTCCCTCCACTCCGGGCAAAATTTGTCTAAACGCAAGCCCCCGCAGCCCTGATGGCAGCTTGTCCATGCTGTATTTTCCGGTCAGAATGCCGAGGGCGAGAGGGCTGTAGGCAATCAGCTGAATGCCCAGTTCATCACACACATCCTTGACCCCTAACTCAGTGACAGGAGCCGTGGATAAGAGTGAATATTGAACCTGGAGGGTGGCGATCGCCAGCCCTCGTTCGGCAAAGCGCTTGTGAATGCGCCGCAGCCGTTTCGCTCCAAAATTAGAGAGGCCGATGCCGCGAATCTTGCCCTGTTCGTAGAGATCCATGAGGCCATCGAGCAGAGGCAACTCTTGCCAAGGAAAATAGTTGGCCGTTGACCAGTGGAGCTGAGCCAAGTCAATCGGGCGCTGCAACCGCTGTGCAGAAGCCTCACAGGCTTGAATCATCGAGCCACGGGTAAGCCGCCAGGGATAGGGCGCAAGCTTCGTTGCCAAACAGATATGGTCGGCATTTGCCCCGCTATAGCTCTGAGAAAACTGCCCCAATAGCTTTTCACTTTGCCCACTGAGGCGGCCCGTGCCGTAAGAATCGCCCGTATCAAATACGGTCACCCCGTGTCGAACACACTGATTAAACACCTGCTCAAGCTCAACGTCCATGCTGGGCTCATAGCCCCACAGAAGACGATTGCCCCAAGCCCAGGTGCCACAACCCATTGGAGATAATTGCAGACCACGGCTATTGGGCAATGGAATAAACGCTGGAGAGGTGAGGGATGAGTCTAAAGAATCGGTCATGGGCTATCTTTGCAGCACACGTTGCACTACACATGTAGGCGATCGCTAAAAGCCTATCAGTTTCTCTTCCATAGACAAAACAAAAAGCACACGTCTAAAACAGCGTGCGCCTTTGAACAGAGATTGAGAAATCTCTAACAATGACGAAACAAATCAACCAAAACGCCCTGTGACGTATTCCTGCGTAGACTCCTGAGCCGGATTCTGGAAAATCTTAGCCGTGTTGTCATATTCGACCAGATACCCGACCTTGCCACCAGCGTCTGTCGCCTCAGCGTTGAAGAAAGCGGTCATGTCAGACACTCGCGATGCTTGCTGCATGTTGTGGGTGACAATCACCATCGTGTATTTTTCTTTCAACTCTTGCATCAGTTCCTCAATCCGCAAGGTTGAAATGGGGTCAAGTGCTGAGCAAGGTTCATCCATCAAAATGACTTCGGGTTCAATGGCGATCGCCCGCGCAATACAGAGTCGCTGCTGCTGTCCGCCTGAGAGCGAAAGACCGCTTTCTTTCAGCTTGTCCTTCACTTCATCCCAGAGAGCTGCACCTCGCAGCGATTTTTCAATCAGTTCATCCATATCGCCCTGGTAGCCATTGATGCGGGCTCCAAAAGCAATATTTTCATAGATTGATTTTGGAAACGGGTTGGGCTTCTGAAATACCATACCAATGCGACGGCGCAACTCGGTAGCATCGACCTGTTTATTGTAAATGTCAACGCCGTGGTAGGTAATTTTTCCCTTAATGTGGGCTCCTGGAATCAAGTCATTGAGGCGGTTAAAGCAGCGCAAAACCGTACTTTTTCCGCAGCCAGAAGGGCCAATAAACGCCGTGATTTTATTGCCTGGAATGCCGAGGTGTACTCCCCGAACAGCCATGTTTGAGCCATAGTAATAGCTGGTGTTATCGACTTGGAAAACACTTTCAGTTCCAACAGCAGCTGTGGAAAATTGAGATTGCATGAAAGACAGCCTCTAAAACTTAGAAAACGAACAGCAGAGATTTATAGAACAAACAGAAAAATACGATCCTGATATTTAGCAAAAATCTATTGGGCAAAAACCTATTGTGACTTTTGGAAGTGATTGCGGATAAAGATTGCAGTTGCGTTCATCGTCAGGAGCAAAACCAGCAGAATGATGCTCGCACCCGCCGCAAGGGTATGAAACTCCTCTTGAGGACGACCGACCCAGTTAAAGATTTGAATGGGCAGAGCCGAGAACTTAGAACTCAGTCCCTCAAAAGAAAAAGCAGGAGCAAACGGGACAAATGCCACAGCACCAACCGCAATCAGCGGAGCGGTTTCGCCAATAGCACGAGAAAGAGCCAAAATCGTTCCCGTCATGATGCCAGGAATTGCCTGGGGCAAAATATGAGCTCGTACAGTCTGCCAACGAGTCGATCCCAAAGCCATACCCGCCATTCGAATACTGTCAGGAACAGCCTTCAAAGATTCGCGAGTTGAGACAATAATCACAGGCAAAATGAGCAAAGCCAAAGTCAAACCAGCCGAAATGATGGATCGCCCTCCAGTGAGAGGCGTCAAAACTCGCGCAAATATGAATAACCCCAACAGACCATAAATAATAGATGGCACCGCTGCCAAGTTGCTGATGTTGATTTCAATCGCCTTCGTAAATAAGTTGTCTTTCCCAAACTCTTGCAGATAGATGCCTGCACCTACGCCTATAGGAATAACAACAAGTGCAGTAATAATGATGAGGTAGATAGATGCAATCAAAGGAGGCCAAATGCCAGCATCCTCAGGCTTCCGGGAAGGAGGACTAACAATAAAGTTCCAGTCTAGCGCACCGATCCCGTCAATCAAAATATCACCGATCAGCAATGCCAGCACAATCAATCCAGAGAAGGTCGCCATCCAGCAAATAGCTTTGAAGACCTTGTCAATTTTGTAGCGTTTTTGCAGGGCAGGTTCAAAATTTGAATTGCCTGTTTTTGGGAGGATAGAGTCTGAAACATGCTGGGTTGTCATTCGTACTTCTCCTGATACTTCCGAACAAACCAGAAACTGAAGATATTCAGCCCCAGTGTGATGATAAAGAGCGTCATTCCAACAGCAAAGAGGGTTAAGTACTCTGTAGAGCCGTAGGGAGCATCTCCTTTAGCAACTTGAACCATAAATGAAGTCATGGTTTGAACTGAGCTTCTTGGGTCGAGGGTCAATGTTGGTCTCGAACCTGCGGCAAGCGTCACAATCATCGTCTCACCTACAGCACGGGAGACACCCAGCACAATCGACGCAACGATACCAGACAAGGCTGAAGGAAGAACCACTCCAGTAATTGTCTCGCGCTTTGTTGCACCTAGAGCATACGCCCCCTGCCTGATACTGTGGGGCACAGCAAAAATCGCATCTTCACTTAGAGATGCGATAGTTGGCAGAATTGCAAATCCTAAGACAATACCAGCGCTCAGAGCATTAAATGCACCTAACCCTGGAATAAACGTCTTCAAAATTGGGGTCAGAAATAGAAGTGCAAAATAACCAAACACAACGGTAGGGATTCCGGCTAATACCTCTAGCGCTGGCTTTAGCCAAGCCCTTAGCTTTCGGGGAGCATACTCACTGAGACAAACCGCTGCAAGAAGCCCCAAAGGAATCGCAACAAGCAGGCCAATTAAAGAGGTTAGGAACGTACCGCATAGAAGAACGATGACCCCGAACTGTGGGTTTGCAAATAGAGGAGTCCACTGCGTTTCTGTAAGATATCGCCAAATCGATACTTCACTGAAAAATTCAAAGGCTTCAAAGATTAATGTACAGACGATTCCAATCGTAGTGCCGACTGAAACGAGTGCAAATGCTCCGCAGACAGTGGCAACGACTCGTTGGACTATTTTGCTAGCTGAGCGGTTTGGCTTCCAAAGCTCAGCCTGAGCCGCGTCACCCGATGGAGAATTTGGGAAAACACTGTTTGCCATGGTGATTAGCTAATGAAACCTAAATGCGTTCAAGGAATGCGTTCAAGTAAATCTGCGAACACAGTTGGGCGCGTAAGCAGTTGTTCATGATGACATCAGAGAAACAACTGTTTGGCGCTCCTGAAAAATAAACTTTGGGTTCTAACTTTCAGTTCTAAATCGCCGGGGTTGGTCGATCCCGAGTTTCTGCATTGCAGAAGACGTGCGATCGCCAACCCCAACCTCTAAGCTTCGAGTTTACTCAGCCGTTTTCACTTCACCACTGTCAACTTTTGACTTAGACGCAGTGTACTGCTCGTCATTGAGGATGACATATCCTGTGTCAGCAACAAATGCACTGTTCTCAGGGTTGAGATAGAAGTCAATAAATTCTTGAACAGCAGGATCTTCTTCTAGAGCGTTCTTGCTGACGTAGATAAACAGCGGACGAGACATCGGCGTGTAAGCACCACTGAGAACGTTCTCCTCAGTAGGAGCCACACAACCTTCACCGCCATCGATCTCCAGAGACTTCATAGAGTCTTGGTTCTCGAAGTAGTATGCATAGCCAAAGTAGCCCATTGCGTTGACATCGCCAACAACACCCTGAACCAAAACGTTGTCGTCTTCGCTAGAGGTGTAATCACCTCGGCTGGCACCCTCTTCACCATTCACGACATCAGTGAAATAGTCAAAGGTACCGGAGTCTGTACCCGGCCCATAGAGCACCAATTCTGCATCAGGATACTCAGGATTAACCTGATTCCAGTTATCAATATTTCCCTGAGCATCAGGCCCCCAAATGGTGGCTAGCTCGTCAAGGGTGATGCAGCTTACCCAGTCGTTCTCAGGGTTGACGACAACCGTCAAAGCGTCTGTCGCAACAGGTACCTCGATCATCTCGATGCCATTTTCGGCACAAGCCTCAAGTTCTTCGGGCTTTACTCCACGGGAAGCGTCGGAGATTTGAGTCTCACCATTACAGAATTTCTCGAATCCGCCACCTGTACCCGATGCACCCACGGTGATCTGAACATCAGGATTCACTTTCTGGAACTCTTCAGCCATTGCTTCCGAGATAGGAAAGACCGTGCTAGAACCGTCAATTGCAATTGATCCGCTTACACCAGAACCTGCGTCAGCCGTTTCTCCGGTTGCTCCGTCATCTGTTGTAGCGGTTTGGTCGGCTCCGGAACATGCAGCTAGTCCACCCAGTACAGCGACTAGCGATACGGTGGATGCCAAACGAAACATGCGCTTCTGGAATGTCATATAAATCCACTCTCTCAATTTTTGAAGTTGTACGTTTGAAGTTTTTAGATGTGCCCATCCCTGTCGCACATTACAACTTCAACGTAAAGCAGAGGTTAAGAATATCTACTTACCTCCATTAAAAATTTGAAAGAAACTTCAGATTTGATTAGCTTTTCCTTCTCAAAAGCGGATCAAAGTTCCGGTTGTGCATCCTGAAAATACCTTGAACACTACATCTGTAGTTTCTGCACCGTCACAAAGGCATAGATTCAGTTGCACTTATTTTTGCCGATAGGAAGTACTTACTACGTTATGCAAGGTTGAGACTGTAGCCTAAGTATCACTTTTTAAGCTGCTGAGCGCGATCGCCACGCATGACAATGCAGTATTTCTGGATACAAACTCGTCATACCAAGCTTGTTTTACTGAGGGTCAACGGTCTGGAGAACCTTCATGGTAACGACGATTTCTCAGGG
>JBARXP010000363.1:0-28801 GCA_049647405.1 Elainellaceae cyanobacterium
ACCATGACGTTCCGGTAGGGTTAGGCGTCGATGGCTCAGCCTCAAACGACACAGGTAATTTGCTTCAAGAAGCCCGCACCGCATTTTTAATGGCACGGGTGAGGGAAGGCTCAGCCTCGGCCATGACGGCAAGAGAAATCCTCGACATTGCGACATTAGGGGGCGCACGAGTCTTAGGACGAGATGACATCGGGGCGATCGCCCCCGGCATGGCCGCAGACTTCATTGCAGTCAATTTAGAGCGGCCTCAGTTTGCAGGCGCACTACACGACCCAGTCGCTGCTGTAGTTTTCTGTCTGACAGACCGCGTAGACTATAGCGTTATCAATGGAAACCGCGTGGTCGATCAAGGACAACTCGTCCCGGTCGATTTGCCACGACTAGTAAAGCGCACCAATCAGATCGCGAGTCACTTGGTTTTGGATTAGTAAGCTGACTATTCATAACTGGCTAAATCAAAAGCTGCCCAAATTAAAAGCTGCCCAAATCAAACGGTTGCTCCTGCCATTTTGAAGACACATTTGCCCTGGTCGTGGCGCTTCATATCGAAAGTAAAAAACGGCTTTTGTGCTACATTAAAAGGGTTGTCAAATTTCGCACATTCGGAATTTCGGGTGTCTTTTCTGGAGTTGAATTTAAAGGTAAATGAGAGGAGGGTGGCGATCGCCCAACTTAACTTCTCCCAAGCGACTTCACTCAACCAGAAACGATGCAGCCGGATGGAGGATAAACCCGGAAAGGAGAAAATTTATGCCAGTCGTTTCCTTGGCTCAGTTACTTGAGTCAGGAGTTCACTTTGGGCACCAGACTCGACGCTGGAATCCAAAGATGGATCCCTACATCTACACGTCCCGGAACGGGGTTCACATCATTGACCTCGTTCAGACCGCAGAATTGATTGAAGAAGCCTATAGCTACATGCGCGACGCCTCTGAAAAAGGCCGTCGGGTTCTCTTTGTCGGAACCAAACGCCAAGCTGCTGGCATTGTCGCCCAAGAAGCAGCTCGGTGCGGCTCTTACTATGTTAACCAGCGCTGGCTGGGAGGCATGTTGACCAACTGGGCCACGATTAAAACCCGTGTAAATCGACTAAAAGAGCTGGAGCGTCGTCAAGAAACCGGGGCACTTGATCTGCTCCCCAAGAAAGAAGCTGCCGTGCTGCGCCGTGAGCTAGACAAGCTTCAGAAATACTTGGGTGGCATCAAGCTGATGCGAGATGTTCCAGACATTGTAGTGATTGTCGATCAGCGCCGTGAGTACAACGCGGTGCAAGAGTGCCAAAAGCTTGGCATTCCCATCGTGTCGTTACTCGACACCAATTGTGACCCCGATGTCGTTGACATCCCAATTCCGGCGAACGATGATGCGATTCGCTCGATCAAGCTTGTTATCGGTCGTCTAGCCGACGCGATCTACGAAGGTCGTCACGGTGAGCTCAGCGGTGACGAAGAAGAAGATATCTACGCTGACTACGAAGACACCGAAGACGAATATGGTGATGAGGAAGAATCTAGCAGTGACGATGAAGGCAAGGGCGAGGCCGAGGCATCTTAACCTTTAAGGCTGTCAAGCTTCGACTCTAATCAATTCGTCACCCTTAAAACGATGGGAAGCCTTAACTCAAGGCATCTTGGTCGTTTTGTCAGCGGCACAACGCTCAAACCGTTGCGTGGGCTGATAGTCTGTATAGTTGTGCGCAATGCTCCTATAGCTGATGGTGGGGTTGTTCCCTAAGCAGCCTCCTTGATATTGGGTTAAAAGAGCATTGAGCATTACTTTTTAGAAATACCTTAGGTACGTTTATTCCCATTTTCATGTAGCCATAGGAATAGCATTCCGAACTATGTGTTGACGATGAGATGGGGCTCAATGGCAACAACAAGTGAACAGAGTAGGATATAAAACTCATGGCTGACATATCTGCAAAGCTTGTCAAAGAGCTGCGTGAAAAAACGGGCGCAGGCATGATGGACTGCAAAAAAGCCCTCAAAGAAGTAGAAGGCGATATCGAAAAAGCTGCAGAATGGCTACGCCAAAAAGGTATTGCCTCTGCGGAGAAGAAAGCCAGTAAGGTTGCTGCTGAGGGATTGGTAGACAGCTACATCCACACCGGTGGGCGTATTGGCGTGCTGGTTGAGGTAAACTGCCAAACTGACTTTGTAGCTCGAAATGACGAGTTCAAAGCTCTTGTTCGCAACATTGCCATGCAAGTCGCGGCATGTCCCAATGTGGAATATGTGCGCGTCGAAGATATTCCCCGTGGATTTGCCGACAAAGAAAAGGCGATCGAGATGGGGCGCGACGACATGGCCAACAAGCCTGAAAACATCAGGGAAAAGATTGTTCAAGGGCGAATTGAGAAGCGCCTGAAAGAACTGTCTCTTGTCGATCAGCCTTATATCCG
Organism: Elainellaceae cyanobacterium; assembly: GCA_049647405.1. GTDB lineage: Bacteria > Cyanobacteriota > Cyanobacteriia > CAKZMO01 > CAKZMO01 > CAKZMO01. The sequence continues at coordinate 2,405 of JBARXP010000363.1, forward strand.
TGACCAGAGCATTACCGTTGATGAACTCGTCAAGCAAGCAGTGAGTCAACTCGGCGAAAACATTCAGATTCGTCGCTTTGTCCGATTTGTACTGGGTGAGGGCATCGAAAAAGAAGAGAGTGATTTTGCGGCTGAAGTTGCAGCTCAGACAGGCAAGGCAACAGCTGCACCCGAAGCTCCTGCTGAAGAAGTAAAAGCTGAAGAACCCAAAGCTGAAGACGCACCTTCAGAAGACAGTGCCGATCAAAAAGGGTTTTCTAGCAAAAAAGGGTCTAAGAAAAAGGGATCTAAGAAGAAGTAAGTCTCTTTTTAGAGAAACACTACTAGTTATAAAGTCCCTAAACCCTGTGTCACCCGCTGAGTGGGTGACACAGGGTTTAAGTCTGATTTTTAATGATGCCAGACTCCTTAAAATGTTCGTAGCATGGGTGGTCAATACAGCAGGCTTTATCATCTATGACCGACCCTGATCATTGGGCACGATATTCAGTCGTTGAGTTCGTCTGCTTAGTTTAGAGTTCATGTTGAATTCTAAAATCCTGCGCTAAGATTTAGACCTGCTGATTGTGAGAGCCATATATGACGCCGCTCTTATTGCTTTCTAGCCAATGACGCCTCTTTGATCGCTTACCTCTAACACTCCAGAATATATGGGCCATGAGGTTACTCCGTTGCCCTGTTATCCGGGTGTCATTGAGGCTGTCCATACGGTGCGGATGTTCACCGGATTGATTCAATGCCTATGATTCGTGCAATGGCTCAAATTGAGCAAGATATTTGTGATTTAGAACAGGAAGTCGTGGCGATCGCCCAAGAGTTGAGCGAAACCTACGACGAGTATTTGATTGTGCTAGGAGATTTTGTTCAGCGTCAACTCATTCTGTCTAGCTACCATCTCTGCACTCAGGGTTATCCTGAGCAGTTTTTGAAACTTGCTGTAGAACAGCGGCGTACCCTACAACAATCGCTCCAGCGTATTGCCAGAAAAGCTCATGAGGATTTGCTCCATCCATCTCGGCTAGCAGAGCTGACGCATCCCTTCACAAGCGAACTCGACGGCATCGACGACTCAGACGATGAAGATGCCACACTAAAAAAGTTGACTGCAATCGTCCGTCGAGTCATGGGCGAGAGTAAGAATGATGAAGATGATGATTACGAAGATGCAGCCAGCGACTCCCTGAGTCTCTCAGCCAGTCAGGGTGATGACGACGATCAGTTTGATGCTAACGATCTCAGTTCCCTTGTCATTCCCGATGATCTGGATGACGACTTTTTAAATGATGCGCGTCTGACTATTAGCGAATTTTCGTTTGATGAATTGACTGACGCGACCGACGAAGAAATAGACTGGGACGATGACTTAGATGAAGATTTTGAAGGCGAAGACTCAGATTTAGAGGCTCCAGAAACCGCCGATAGCCGCAATGAGACGTCCCTGACAGGCCCGACAGATTCAGATATCGATGAAAAAGGAGCCCTCAGCGACACCTTCGATTTATCCCCTGATGCATTATCCACTGATGAATTATCTACTGATGCATTATCTACTGATGCATTATCTATGTCTGGTGCTGATGAGCGGGTCATTCATTCATCTGAGCCGAACACAGACAGTAGCTCAGTGGTGCCTCCGATGCCCTTAGCTACTGGGGCTATGGGAGAAAGCATAGCGTCGATACCAGCAATGTTGAATCTAGAGATTGTAGAAGAAACGCCTACGCCTGAGCCTCCTGCTTCGGTGCCTGTGCCGCCCACGCCAAAAGCACTGGCGCAACGGTGCGATCGCCTAGAGACACAGATTGCCTCAATGCTCAAGCAGGCAAGTGGTAAGGTCAACATGTTGTTGAAAAAATCGGGTGTTTTGCCCAAGAGCCTACCGAGTTCTGTTTTACAGGCTGCGATGAAAGCGGATCTGTCAAGCGACATGCAAGACAGTCCGTCTAATATTCTTAATCTCTTAGTCGAGACGGGCAGCAAACAAAAGCAACCCAAGCTGATGCGAGTCATGGCTATTCGGCTGCGGCTGGCAGAGCTAGAATTTAACTCGCCGACATTGATGGCATGGCGATCGCGCATTCGAGAGTTAGCCGCTCAACTTCACAAACTTGCCCGTAATTACAAAACACTACAGCAAGAGTTGGCGATCGCCCAGGCCGAAGCAGCGTGGCGATCGACCTGGTATGAGCTAGATCAGTAAGTGGCAGTCAGCAAGCCGGGATGATCTTTCAGACTGAGCAGATATCTGAGGTCGTGAGTCAGCAAACACAACGCAATCGCAAGCGATGCCCAAGCCTAGTCACTCTCCGCCTGATTTGATGTTTGTGCTGCGGCTCAAAAAGGCTCTGGCCTACGAAGCCAAGCGGGACTTCAATAACTCTGTAGGTAAAGAATTTCGGTTTGACGAATTCTTGCATCAGAGTCTCCAAACTCCGCCTCAGCTTTTGCCCAGCGACGAGCACCGCCGCTGGGGCGATCTCGCGACACAATATCAAAGCTACGACTCGATGAGCTTTGCTCAGCGACGGCATCTCGTCGCTGAGACTCGCCGCTTGCTCTACGACAGTCAGCGCAGTCTCGAATCTAAGGTCAGCGCATCTGCCACACAATCATCTTTGTATGCTGCTGCAACTCCCCTCATCTCTCCATCCTCTATAGATTCCTCTAACCAGCCTTCTTCTCCGTCTACAGCCGAAGCTAAAGCGCTTGATTCGACGACCCCAGGCACGGGTGCCTCCACAAAACGGCCTAAAACCCTAGCGGTAGATGCACGGCTTAAAGCCCATCCCATCGCTCTCGACAAACCCATTACGTATCTTCCGGGCATCGGCCCCAAAAATGCCCAGCGCCTCGAAAAGTTAGGACTCCACACGGTGCGCGATGTGTTGTTCTACTATCCTCGCGACCATCTCGACTATGCCCGTCAAGTCTCGATCTGTGACCTGGAGCCAGGAGAGACGGTCACGATTATCGCCACTGTCAAGCGCTGTAGCTGCTTCACCAGCTCTCGCAAGCGGATTACCATCTTTGAAGTCACCCTGCGCGATCGCACAGGACAAATAAAAGTCAATCGCTTTGACCCCCGCAAGCAAGCCCAAAATCGAGCATGGCAGGAGCATTGGAAACGCCAATATCCCTTAGGGGCAGTCGTGGCTGCATCGGGACTGGTGAAAAAAAGTAAGTATGGCCTCACCCTTGACGACCCGCAAATGGAGGTGATTGACCATGCAGACAGTTCCATTGACTCGATGAAAGTAGGGCGCGTGGTTCCGGTCTATCCGTTGACGGAGGGAGTGGCCGCAGATTTAGTGCGAAAAGCCGTGGTCGCCGCTTTACCCGCAGCCGTTGATCTGGAAGATTCGGTGCCCGACGAGATTCGGCAGTCGTTTCAGCTCATCGGCATCCGTGAGGCGATCGCCCACATCCACTTTCCTCCCGATAGTGATTCCCTCGATGCCGCACGACGACGACTCGTGTTTGACGAGTTCTTCTTTCTTCAGATGGGACTCTTGCGCCGTCGTCAGCAGCAACAGCAGCAGCAAACCAGCGTCGTTCTCGCACCCACTGGAGAACTGGTGCAGGATTTTCACAAAATTTTGCCCTTTGCCCTGACAGGGGCTCAGCAGCGCGTCGTCAACGATATCTTGGCCGACTTGCAAACCGCCGTGCCAATGAATCGCTTGGTTCAGGGAGATGTCGGTTCGGGTAAAACCGTCGTCGCCGTCATCGCGATTTTGTCGGCCATCCAGGCCGGATATCAGGCGGCGTTTATGGCTCCGACTGAGGTGCTGGCAGAGCAGCACTATCGCAAACTCGTGGAGTGGTTTAACCAGCTTCACCTGACTGTAGAACTGCTGACCGGGTCAACACGCGCCGCAAAACGACGGCAGTTGCTTCAAGAATTAAAAACTGGGGAACTGCCGTTGCTAGTCGGCACCCATGCCTTAATCGAAGACCCCGTTCAGTTTAAGCAGTTGGGCTTGGTCGTCATCGATGAGCAACATCGCTTTGGGGTCAAACAGCGGGCGCGCCTCCAGCAAAAAGGCGACAATCCCCATGTGTTAACGATGACCGCAACACCCATTCCCCGGACTCTGGCACTGACGCTGCATGGCGACTTAGATGTCAGCCAGATCGATGAATTGCCGCCTGGACGTAAGCCCATTCAGACGACCGTGCTGACTGGGCGCGATCGCACCCACGCCTATGACCTGATTCGCCGCGAAATCGCCCAGGGGCGTCAGGTCTACGTCGTGTTGCCCCTCGTCGAAGAGTCAGAAAAGCTCGACCTGCGATCGGCCATCGATGAATACCATCGACTCCAGGAAACCGTATTTCCAGAGTTTCAGATTGGCTTACTGCACGGACGCATGACCTCGGCTGAGAAGGATGAGTCCATCGAAAAATTTCGGGTGAACACCACCCAAATCCTGGTTTCGACGACTGTGGTTGAGGTGGGAGTCGATGTACCCAATGCAACGGTGATGCTGATTGAACATGCCGATCGCTTTGGCCTGTCTCAACTCCATCAGCTTCGAGGGCGAGTCGGGCGAGGAGGTGACCAGGCGTTTTGTCTGCTGATGAGCAGTTCTAAGTCAGAACCCTCCCGTCAGCGCCTGCGAGTGCTAGAGCAATCTCAAGATGGATTTTTTATCTCAGAAATGGATCTGCGCTTTCGCGGCCCTGGAGAAGTCTTAGGGCGAAGGCAGTCTGGCCTGCCCGACTTTGCCCTAGCACGGCTTGTAGAAGATCAAGACGTATTAAACCTAGCCCGAGAAGCTGCTGAGCGTGTTTTTCAGGAAGACCCTTCCTTAGAGGGGTGGCCTCTACTCAAGAGCGAGCTAGAGTATCGATATGCTCGTCTAATGGGCGGTGCAATTCTTACGTAGCTCAAGTTACATAGCGTTGACCCTTCGATCAGTGCAAGATCAATCCATCACTTCTGACAAAACGTGGTTTAAAGCAAAACACGATTTAGATTGAGAAGTATTTCTGAGTTCTTGTAACATTTCGTTACCCTAGTCTATAATGATACTTAAGGAATCATAAAAGGGTTAGCTAGCTCATTATTAGAGCTGTCAGGGTTACTTCTTCTGGAAAAGAAATTCGTGTCAGTGGTGTTCAAGAACTTCCAGAACCAAGGCATCGCCATCAGGGTAAGCAAAAGAGATCGTCATCGCGCTAGTGATCAGCATGTGTTTTGCACCAGCGTAGATTGTCTGCAAGAAAACACCGTGTGTAGCCCATCTAAGTATTTACCCATACAAATAGTTAGCTCATTTGTGTGAGTCTCAAAGAGAATTTTGAGCCAGATCTTTAGGACGAGTGCCAACACAGGATTCGAAACGGGTCCAGTATTCGAGGTGGTTGCCCAGACCCTATAGAGTTTCACGGTAATGAGGTTAGGGCTTAAGGCAGCACATAACTCTTTGCAGTTAGAACGCAACGGCAATATCTACGTTTTTTGCTACGTTTTTTGCCTGCATGTTGACTCAGCTGCCGTGCTTTTCGAGAGTTCTCATTGCAGTCTTGTTTGTGCATCTCTCCGTCTTGCCAGCTTCTACCAGTCTTGAGAAGCTCTTTATTGAGCTGCTAGTGCGTCATCAAAATAATTGCCAGAATCGGTACTCAGTTCATGAACTATTCATCTCAGTCAGAGCATCAAGTGTGTATGTCGTCTCGTTACGGTCTGCAACCGATGCACTCAGCAGTTGATATGAGCGAATTGCCTATTTTTTCTCGGGCTCAGCGCGTTCAGCCTAATGCCATCAGCGCTCAAGTACTCGATATCATCACTTCACAGTCGCTCTCATCTCAGGCGATTTTACCCCTGCCGACAATGTCCAATGCTTTCGCTTCAGAATCCATTACTCTAGACTCTGTTCGTCAAGAGTCTCAGGTTTTAGATCCCTCTGATTCTGCGCAGTTTGGCCAGAACCTATCTTCTCGCAGCCATGCCATGATGGGCCTGCATGACAAAGCGATTGAAGCCACTCGCTGCGGTGTTACTATCGCCGATGCTCAACGTCCTGGGTTGCCTATTATTTACTGCAATCCTGCCTTTGAGGCGCTGACGGGGTATTCCTTTGAAGAATCCGTAGGCCATAATTGCCGATTTTTGCAGGGAGAAGACACTGACCCAGCATCAATTCAACACATCCGGAATGCTCTGCGGTCAGGCAAAAGCTGTCGAGTTGTAGTAAAGAACTACCGAAAGGACAAGACTCCTTTTTGGAATGATTTGACCATCTCTCCGGTGCATGATGAAGCCGGAGAATTAACTCATTTCATTGGTGTGCAAACCGATGTCAGTGCCCGCAAACAAGTTGAAGAAGCCTTAGAAAAGCAGGTCAAGCGCGAAAATTTGCTGCGCTGCATCAGTGAGCGCATTTACCAGTCTGAGTCGATTGATGAGATTCTCAACACGGCAGTGACAGAAGTGCGATCGCTCTTGCAAACAGACCGCACGGTAATCTACAAATTTCATGAAGACTGGAGTGGCTCTGTTGCTGTGGAATCGGTGGGTCAGCCCTGGCAACCGATCATCGGTCTCGACATTCAAGACACATGCTTTAAAGACAGTCACGTTCCCAAATATCAAGATGGTCGTGTTCGCACGATGGATGACATCGAGACGGAAGGATTGACCCCCTGTCACCTTGAGATGCTGAAGACCTATGACGTGCGAGCCAATCTCGTCGTTCCAATTCTTCAAGATGGCAAGCTCTGGGGGCTGTTGCTGGCTCACCACTGTCGCGCTCCTCGACATTGGAAAACAGACGAAGTGCAGCTTTTGCAGCACATTGCGGTGCAGATGGCGATCGCCCTCAAGCAGGCAGAACTGAAGCAGCAGCTCCAAAACGAGTTAGACGAGCGCCGACGCACCGAAGAAGCTCTACGGCGATCGGAAACCTGTTTGCGAGACCAGACATTCACGCTGCAAACCACCCTAGAAGACTTGCGGCAGGCTCAAACCCATCTGGTGCAAAGCGAAAAAATGTCTAGTTTGGGCCGATTAGTGGCGGGTGTTGCCCACGAAATCAACAATCCGGTTGGGTTTATCAGCGGCAATCTGAAATATGTGAAGCAGTACACCCAAGACTTGACGGAGCTGATCAAGCTCTATCAGGCGAGTGTGACCACGCCGATTCCTGAATTAGTTGAAGCCCTAGAGACGAAAGATATGGCCTTCGTTCTCGAAGACTTTCCCAAAGTGCTGCAATCGATGGAAGTCGGAGCTGGGCGCATCTGCGACATCATCAAGTCTTTGCGAAACTTCTCCCGGCTAGATGAGGCCGAAATGAAGGCCGTAGATATCCATGAGGGGATTGAAAACACCCTGATGATCCTGTCTAACCGGATTAAAGAGCAGCCCCATCTTCGAGCGATTGAACTGCACAAAGAGTATGGCAACATTCCTCAAGTTCAATGCTCACCAGGACAGCTCAATCAGGTAATCATGAACATTCTGAGTAATGGCATCGATGCTCTAGAAAATTGCCGTGACTATTCTGACTGTCCGGTCGATGCCGCCATTCGGATTGAAACCTGTGCGGTCGAGTCTGACCCTGACTGGATTGCCATTCGCATTTCAGACACAGGCCCCGGCATCGATCAAGAGACGCTATCCCATATTTTTGATCCCTTTTTCACGACGAAACCTGTGGGTAAAGGAACAGGGATGGGGCTCGCCATTAGCTACCAAATCATCGTAGAAAAGCATCGCGGAACTCTGACCTGCAAGTCTGAGCCCAGTCGAGGTACTGAATTTTTGATCCAGATTCCGATTCGGCAGCCCGAAGCAGATCTGTAGGTCAAGCTTAAATTTGCTGGGATGAAGCGTCGGATGGGGAATGCCCCACGGATGTTTCTATAATTTCCTGGCGCAAACGCTCTGTCACAGCACTATCATCAAGCTGACTGAGAATATCTTGAAGCACGGTGCTGGTTCCCTTTGGCCCCCATGAGCATCCCTGTTCGAGATAAAGTTGAGCGGCTTTGCCAATTCGATAGGCTCCATAGCCTGCCAAACTTGCCTGGGCGATCGCCGTAGTTGAGTAAGCAGCAATTCCTGTGGCGCTTTCAAAGGCCGAAGTGATGGCCGCAGCACTTTTACCAAACCCCAACAGCAGGCCACTGCCCAGTTCTCCCGCCAAAAGACTGAGCGAACTCCAGATAATGCTGTTCCATAGCTTTCCGGCTTCGTAGCCCGTCATGGGTAACCCATAAAGCCGCGCCAACGCCCGAATCATCACGAGGTCTGCGGCGGCTCCTCCCATTAGGTCAAAGATAGCAATAGGATTCGCCGCCACGGCAATTCCCTTCCAAGAGGCAAACTTCCAAATCAGTTCTTCGGCATCATCGGCGTATAAATCTAGAGTCTTTTGGGCGATGTCGATCTCAATCGTGCGAGACTCGCGCAACACATTCAGCGCCAGCAACAGCTTACCTTCGTGGTGCAGCAGAGTCGCCAGCCGTTGCCGCAGCTCATCGACCTGGGGCGGCGGCGTTTCCCACTCGTAAGTGGTGCGACCATCAGGCCAGTCGGTTCTCACTTGCAGGGGAGCAGGCTCTGCCGACACCCGCACGACATCTTGAATGGCGAGTGGGGTGATGCGTCCCTCTAGCAAGGTGTTGAGGTTGTCGGCGATCGCCTCTCGGTCTTGATTGGGGTAGAGATCAATTTTGTTGAATACGACAAGGAGCGGTTTGTGGAGCGATCGCAAGGTTGCCAAAGCATCGTATTCGGTGCGAGTCAAGTCACCAGAGATGACAAAGAGAATCAAATCAGATTGCTGAGCCACCGTGGTCGCCATCGAGGCTCGTTCATCGCCGTTGACTTCTTCGAGCCCTGGAGTGTCGATCAGTTCGACGTTGAGGTCTGCGGCCTCAGCCCACGTCCAATAGACCGAACGAGGCCACTGGGTGACACCATGCAGCGGCCCCGTTTGCAGCAGCTTTTGCCCAGTCAGCGCATTGATCAGCGCCGACTTGCCCTGACTCACGAGGCCAAAGACAGCAATTCTGACAATCGAGTCATTCAGCTTATCAAGGCTGGTATGGAGCTGATCGAGATCGCGCTTAAGCGCAACCTGACGCTGAGCCGCCTCTGGATGAGCACGCTGAAGCTGAAGCTGCTTAGAATAGCGGGCGATCGCCTGTTTGAGACTCGCCCGTGCCCGATTCACATACGCATCAGCTTGAGAACGGCCTCGATTAGTTGCGGATGAAAACGACTCAGAAGAGTCGGGAGACGGTTGAGATGGGGGAGAAGAAGTCAAAATATGGCAAAAGATGAGTGAGAAAATACAGAAATATCACGGGACAGCAGCAATTCTTTAGTTTGGCGAGTTGGCTATCTGGCTACGCTTCCGACCCGCCCGCGAATAAATTGCGGAGTTGGGGCATAACTCTAATGAGAATTGCTGACGGGACGGCATCAAGACGTATGGATGATCAATACAGAAGGCATGATACAAGATGCCTCTGAATATTGAATGCCACAGTTGAACGCCACAGGTGAATGCCATAACTGGCTGCAAATCCCTATTTCTGATCATACGGTTTTGACATTCAATTTGACCTGACAAAAGCAGGAGCAAAACGATGAATTGTTACGACGATATTACGACCATAATGATTTTTGTCATTTCAGTCGTTTAATCTAGATGAGCTGATGCATTGACGCTCAGCCTGGGGTAACACTCATCTGAGGCAGTGCTTTGCTCTGGCGATCGCGCTAAGCTATATCAGCAGCATTTCTCAAGAATGATTTGAACCGTTTCTGACCTCTTCGCCATGACTACTTATCACTACGTTCTCGCCAGCCGCAAATTTCTTCTAGAAGAAGAGCCCTTCGAAGAAGTGTTAAAAGAGCGGACTCGCAACTATCAGGAACAAAACAAAGAGATCGACTTTTGGCTGTTGGAACAGCCTGCTTTCTTAGAAGCGCCAGAGATGGCGGCCATTAAGGCTAAATGTCCTCAGCCTGCTGCTGCCGTTGTTTCGACCAACGCCCAGTTCATCACCTGGCTCAGGCTCCGGTTAGAGTATGTAGTAACCGGAACGTTTGAGGCTCCTTCGGAGTCCATCCCTGATCCGCTGGGTACGCTGACGCCCACAACCTAGCAGTGCTGAGAGCAATTCTATGACGACGCCTCCTTCTGACAACCGCGCTGTGATTCTCCGCCTGGGGCAAATGCTCAACAAGGTGGTGGTGGGTCAATCGGTACTTGTTAATCAGCTGCTGGTGGCGCTCTTAGCGGGAGGCCATGTCATCTTAGAAGGGGTTCCGGGGACGGGCAAGACCCTGACGGTGAAGGTTTTGGCACGATTTCTCAAGGCAGACTTTCATCGAATTCAGCTAACCCCTGATGTCTTGCCGTCCGATATTTTAGGCACAAATATTTTTGATCTCAACAGCCGCAGCTTTGTGTTGAAGCAAGGGCCAGTATTCACCGAAATTTTGCTGGCTGACGAAATTAATCGCACCCCTCCGAAGACTCAGGCCGCGTTGCTGGAGGCGATGGAAGAGCAGCAGGTGACCTTAGATGGCGACAGCATGGCGCTGCCGGATTTGTTTTGGGTTGTTGCAACCCAAAACTCGCTAGAGTTTGAAGGCACATATCCTTTACCCGAAGCTCAGCTCGACCGCTTTTTGTTTAAGCTTCAGGTTGACTATCCAGAAGCGGCGGCTGAAAAACAAATGCTGCTCAATAGTCAGGCCGGGTTTCAAGCCAAGCGCATGGACTTAGAAAAATTGAAGCCGATGTCGTCTGTGGCGCAAATTTTAGCGGCGCGGCAAGAGGTTCAAAAAATTAGCGTGCAAGACAACGTGCTGGACTACCTCTTAAGCTTGGCCCAACGAACCCGCCAACACCCTGATCTCAACTTGGGCGCATCGCCCCGCGCCGCTGTCTTGTGGCTGCGAGCAGCGAAGGCTCAGGCATGGCTGACGGGTCGCACCTTTGTCACCCCTGACGATATCAAGGCGGTGGCTCCTTCGTTGCTAAGGCATCGACTGATTCTCAAGCCTGAAGCCCAGCTTGATGGCCTCAAGATTGATGCGGTGATCGGTGGCATTTTAGATCAGGTAGCGGTGCCGCGATGATTCCTGCTCGTCGTCTGTATGGGTTGTTCATTGGGGGGATGGCGATCGCCATCATCCTTGCGGCAGCGCTGAGTGCCTGGGTGCAGCCGGAGGCGATCGCTGTCGGCATGGTCGTCTATGATCTGTTCATCCTGCTTTTAGGATGGGTCGATAGTTTGCGAATCAAGAAACAGCGGGCTGAGGTGAGCCGAGTCACCCTGCATCGGCTGTCGATTCACCGCAGCAATCCGGTAACGCTGTCAGTCAAAACTCAGGCTCCGACAACACTCATTATCGATGACCACTACCCCGATGGATTTGCAGCCACGCCGCCGCAGATTCGCTTAGAGTTAGACGCCGAGGTGTCCCATGATGCCACCTACACAGTTCACCCGACCCATCGAGGCGAGTATGAGTGGGGCGACACGTTTGTGCAGCAGTTGGGGCCGTGGCGACTGGGCTGGCATTCATGGACGGTCAAGCAGCCGCAGAAAGTGTTGGTGTATCCCGATTTGATTGGGCTGCGATCGCTCACTATTCGCCTCACGCTTCAGTCGGCTGGCTCGATTCGTCAAGCACGGCAGCGCGGCATTGGCACAGAATTTGCCGAACTCAAAGACTACGGCACCGGAGATGACCCCCGCCTGATTGACTGGAAAGCGACCGCACGGCGCGATCGCCCTCTAGTCAGGGTTTTGGAACCAGAGCAAGAGCAAACGCTGATTATTTTGCTCGATCGCGGGCGGCTGATGACGGCTCAGGTCGAATCGATCACCCGTTTTGACTGGGGCGTCAATGCGGCTTTATCGCTGGCACTGGCTGGCATTACACGGGGCGATCGCGTCGGCATTGGCGTCTTTGATCGTCAGATCAGCACCTGGATTCCGCCTGAGCGAGGCCAACCGCATTTTGCCAAGTTAGTAGAGCGTCTTGCTCAGATACAACCCGTTTTTCTAGAGCCTGATTATTTTGGTGCAACGACTACTGTAGTGAAGCAGCAAACCCGTCGTGCCTTAGTCGTCATGATTACTGACATCGTTGATACCACGGCCTCGGCTGAGCTGCTTTCGGCACTGACTCACCTGACCCCGCGCTACCTTCCCTTTTGTGTAACTCTGCGTGATCCTGAAGTCGATCAGCAAGCTCAAACCGTCACGCAGAAGCTGCTCCCCACTTACGCTCGTGCAGCGGCTCTCGATCTCCTGGCCCAGCGACAGCTTGCTTTCGCCCAGCTCAAACAACGGGGCGTGCTAGTGCTAGATGCTCCTGCCCATCAGATTTCTGATCAGCTGGTTGACCGCTATCTCTATCTCAAGGCGCGTAACTTGCTGTAGAAGAGCCCATTCTTGCAGAAGATTTCACGTTGTAGCAGATCGCAACTCTTATTCCAGCAAGGGTCAATCCTAAACCACAGATTCACTCTCTTTGAAGAGGGCAGAAGCTGTTTTTTCTTGCACAGTAGAAGAGTGAGCGATCGCCTTAGCCTTCGCGTTATCTACAGGTGACTTGCCTGTGGGTGTGCTGAGGGTTGAGCAGGCGGACTATATTTCAGTCCTCATGGGTGTCCTCACAGTTGACAAACGCTTGCAGGAGCCAGTTTCGATGATTGTTCCCCCTGATGTCGAACAAACCATTTACGCCACTCACCTCGGACGGATGGTCTGCTATTCTCCAACAGGCCCGCTGTGGAAAGCTCCTCAGCCTCAACCCGACGCAGACTCAGCGACCCCCCACAAACCCACGCTAGTCTTCCTACACGGCTTTGGTGGCGGCTCGTCTGCCTATGAATGGTCTAAGGTTTATCCTGCATTTGCAAGCGACTACCGGGTACTCGCGCCTGATCTGATTGGCTGGGGGCGATCTGACCATCCCCAACGCGACTATCAGGTTGACGACTACATTCAAACCATTCTCGAATTTCTCCAGCAGGTGAGCCAGCAGGCCAATGGAGAGTCTTTGGCCGTTGTTGCGTCTTCGTTTACAGGGGCGATCGCCATTCGAGCAGCGATTCAGCAGCCTCAACTGTTTCGATGCTTGATTTTGACGACTCCAGCGGGCTTGTCTGACTTTGGTCAAGACTACACGCAAAATCTCTTTACCGCGTTGGTAAAAACGCCCGTGCTCGATCGGCTACTCTACTTTGCTGGAGTTGCAAATCCTGAAGGCATCCGCAGCTTCTTAAACAGTCGTCAGTTTGTCAAACCTGAGCGGATTTATCCAGAAATCATTGACGCTTATCTCGCCTCTGCAAAGCAACCCAATGCCGAATATGCCGCGTTATCTTTCGTTCGAGGGGATCTGTGCTTTGATCTGGCGCGCTATATCTCGAACTTGACGACACCCACTGCGATTCTTTGGGGGCGCGGTGCCCAATACACAGGGCCAGAAATTGGCCGCAAGCTGGCTCAGCTTAACCCCACCGCCATCAAGCGCTATGTCGAGCTACAGGATGTCGGTCTCACGCCTCAGCTCGAACTCCCCGCTGTAACCATTGGCTTATTTCGCCAGTTTTTGGCCGATCTAGTATTGGCCGTCTAGCATTGGCCGATCTGGCAGAAGACTAATTTCCGATGGGTTTAGGCTTCAGGTCACTCATCCCCATGTCAATCCACCAAGACTTACACACAACTCACGTGAGCCTGAATAAATTCGTTGAAAGGGTGGGCGCGGCGCGCCCACCCTTTCAACAAAATGCGTACGTCCTGTCCACTACGTCTCACGGCGTATGTCTCACGGCGTGCTTATCGGGGATGCTGATGTTTCTTCCTCGTGCCTAGCTCCAACAAATTCAGCTAAATTGAAACAGATACTGGATTTTGAGGGATAACGCTAGACATGATTAGAGTGAAACACGCGATCAATCTCCATAAGGTCATGAGTGGGCTAGTCATTTTGGGGCTGATGGTGGCGTATGACAGCTTTGGCCCAACAGCTTGGATTATCTTCTCCCTGCATGGCATGTACGGCATGCTGTGGCTTATGAAAGACCAGATTTATCCTGATAAGCAGTGGGAGCAAGAAATTTCTCCCGTCACGGGGATTGTTCTCTTTATCGTTCTGATGGCGTACTGGGTTGCCCCGTGGATTGTGACCAGCCAACATATTGATGCACCGATACCTCTCATGGCAGGGGCGATCGCCATTTATATCTTGGGGACGTTTCTTCACTACGGTAGCGATGCCCAAAAATACTTTATGTTGAAATATCGCTCTGGTCTCATTACCGAAGGATTTTTTGCCCGCTGCCGCAATCCGAACTATTTAGGCGAAGCTCTGATTTACGGCAGTTTTGTTTTACTCTCGATGCACTGGCTTGCCGCACTGATCTGGCTTGGGTTCATCGCAACCATATTTGTGCCCAACATGCTGAAAAAAGACAAGTCTCTATCGCGCTATCCAGAGTTTGACGCCTATAAGGCTCGTTCGGGTTTGTTCTTTCCCAAACTCTTTCCAGCGTCTACCCACAATCAGGCTGAACCCTCACAGATTTGAACATTAAGAGATCTGAACATTAGCGGTTGTTCGTTCTTTAAGGTGAATAATATCCAGCGATACATCGCAAGGCATGACACCTATTGACGGATTGCATCGTCATATCGTCTTGAGCCATTTCTTGAGTCAGCCTGTCGAGTCACTGGTTGAGTCATTATGAAGACTGCCCCAATCGGCAGCCGATATTCTGACTGAATATTTCTGCATATTTGGACTCAACAGGCTGACTGCACAGATTAACAAAATTGATATTAAATCGAGTCCAACGGAGCCTATGAACTCAACGCTTATCTCACTACTTTCCCTGTTAGGTGGAAGCTGTCTCGCTGTTGCAACCTGCACTTTGCCCAGTTCATCGACGCCATCCCAGCAGCAAACCAAGAGCACGGCTGCACGTCCCGCAGCTTCGGCGATCGCACAATCTGCTCCAGCAACCCTGACCGCTGCGGAGTTTTATAATCGCTATCAAGATCAGGTGAGCGAGGTGCCTTTGCCTGCCTGCGCCACCGAAACCTCTGAGCTGACGCAATCTGAAATGCAGCAGATCGTGCTAGAGCACAACCGCTCCCGTGCCGATGCCGATCGCCACGTGCCCAGCGGCTTACCTAACTTACCTGCTGTTGCCTGGAGCTGTGATGCAGCGGCGATCGCCCAGACCTGGGCCACTCAAAGTCGAGGCACCGAGGGTCACAGCTCTAGAAACTGGCGAGAAGGTCTGCTTAGCGATCGCACAGGGTTACAAGGCAACGCAGCATCCCTGGGAGAAAATCTGGGTTGGGCGGTCGGCAGCCAGCCCAGCGTTGTAGACTCAATCGTTGCAAGCGTTGTCAGTTGGGATAACGAGCGCGATGACTACAATCACAGTAACGGCTCCTGCACTGGGATGTGCGGCCACTATACGCAGATCGTTTGGCGAGAGAGTACTGAGGTAGGCTGCGGCGTCACCCGTGATCAGATTGATATGCCTGGGCAAGGTACGGTGTGGCCCTACGGTTATTTTTTGGCCTGCAACTATCATCATGCTGGTAATATCAATGGCGATAACCCACTGATTGACCATCCCGACTGGTACTACCAATAAATTGATTCGCCCTGTAAATTGCTTGGTTCTCGAAAAACATGAGTGGTTTTCTGAATGAGTTTTTCGGGAATCAAGCGATCGCCCCCTAAAATTCACGAACTGATATGAAAAACCTTCTCAAACGATTAGCCTCGAAGGTTCTCGCTCGACCATATGCTTCTACTTCACCTCACCTAGAGGTGCGTGACCAGCCCCGATTTACAAAAATGCGCCACAAAAGGTTCCCCGTGATGCACTGCTGCATTGCCTATAACCGACATGGCGGATACTGCGTTCCCCTAGCTTCAAAGCATCGCCCTGCTGCCCGCAGCATTATGGGAGGCAAGGTGTTTGAACGTAAAACGATTCAATATGTGACCGACAACTGTGGTGGCGGCGATATCGTTCATGCGGGTACGTATTTTGGAGACTTTATCCCTGTTTTTGCACGGGCCTGTGGCAACCAAAATAAAGTGTGGGCATTTGAGCCCAACCCCGAAAATTATCGGTGTGCATCCATTACGGTTCAACTCAACCAGCTTGACAACGTCGTGCTGACCAACGCTGCCCTCGGTGCAACCGCAGGCATGGCTGAGATGAAAGTACAGGACAGTAGAGGCCGCTCGTCAGGCGGCGGCAGCAGCATTGTTCAAAAAAGACAGGTGACAACGAAGACCATTCCTGTGCCTGTGGTGGCGATTGATGATGCCGTGCCATCTGATCGTCATATCTCGG
The DNA here is from genome assembly GCA_049647405.1 of Elainellaceae cyanobacterium. GTDB lineage: Bacteria > Cyanobacteriota > Cyanobacteriia > CAKZMO01 > CAKZMO01 > CAKZMO01. The sequence goes on from JBARXP010000363.1 coordinate 18,781, forward strand.
TCATTCAGCTTGATGTAGAGCGCTATGAAGAACAGGCACTGCGTGGTGCGATCCACACGATTGAGCGCTGTCGTCCCATTCTGATTCTTGAGAACATCCCACGACATCCCTGGTTTGCTGAGCGAATTTTGTCTTTAGGCTATGAGGCCAAAGAAGAAATCTGCGGCAATACCGTATTCCAGGTGTAGGCGGAATCATGACTCAATCTGCGCAGGGTGGCAATTTTAGTCGCATACCGTAGATGCACGTCCTCCACTCTTCCCTAGGACAGATTTCTGTTCTAAAAAGGCGTATTTAGAGCCATTGATAGTAATTTTCCTTAAAATGGCAGGCGTGGCTACAGCCTAAACTACTGCACATCTAAGGAACGGTATCAATGAGTTTTCACTTCTTTCCCTCTAAGTCACTGGCGATCGCTCTAGTCGTTGGCACGGGAGCATTTGTAGCAGGCCCAGCCTCAGCCCATTCAATAAGCTCTGTTGCATCTTCAGCGACCCAGGTTCAGCTACTTGCACAAGCACCGGGCACCATTGTTGATGTTGCTGCGGGCAACGACGATTTTGAGACTCTAGTTCAAGCCGTGGAAACCGCTGGCTTAGCTGATACCCTCTCGGGTGAAGGGCCCTTCACAGTTTTTGCCCCGACAGATGAGGCTTTCGATGCCCTCCCCGACGGAGCCCTAGAGGCTTTGCTAGAGCCCGAAAACCGTGATTTGCTGACTGACATCTTGACTTATCACGTGGTGCCGGGTGAGGTCATGTCTAGTGATTTAGAAACAGGTGGTGTTGATAGCCTTAACGGCGGACTCGCTGTTCTTGTTGAGCCCGATGGGGTTGTTGTGAACGATGCCAGCGTTGTTGCAGCAGATGTGCCTGCTAGCAATGGGGTCATTCACGCCATTAATCGGGTGCTGATTCCTACGGAGACTCGTGCTGAACTCGTGCGTCGCCTTCAGGCTGCTGAAACCGTCGAGGCAATTCCAGCACTGTGGTAAGAGACCCTAACCTCAGGGATATGGCCATCTGTTTTAAGCGGTAGGAAGTTTTTCCTCAAGTATGAGGCTGCTATATCCCTTTAAACTTCTGTGGGTCACAGAAGTTCTTATAGGTACGACTATTGATGACACTGTTTCACGAAGCAGTGTCATCATGAATTTTCTGGGGGGAGTGGGTTGTCTGGCGACCGCAACATCGCTCAATGCCCATGCTGTCGAGCAGCAGATCGCTGACGGCGTTAGCGACAGCAAATTCACTATAAAAGCTCCGAGAAAAGTCAAACGACTCCATCTCTGTGACGATCGCCAACACGAGGCAACCCACATCGTTTTCGCCTTCTAGTCGCTGCCTCATAAACACTTGAGCTGCCCGTTCAGCGATAACCTGATTGACGGGTTCTGGCAAAAACTCTTCATCTAGCCAGGTTTTTAGCGCAATGTTTAACCACTGTTGTTCTTGCGTTGCATCAACGGCGGGAGGCAAAATAATCGAGTCAACGGGAATGGTCATAGCTTACCCAGTTGTGATCAACCGTGAGATTTGGCGGCGTCTTGGCTTTATTTCGTCCCCATTCTAAGTAGACTGTAGAGACAGGCACAATAACAACCACCACCGAACGCGCATTTCCGAACGTTCAGAGATTGTATGCAGTTTAACATTCCTGCCATTGTCAGCGGTTATGCTAGCGGATACTTTCTGATGTCAGAAGGGTCGTCGGATGAGTTGGGGTGGTATTCCAGTCGAGAAAGGGCTCTGATACCTTTAGACGATCGCTTTCGCTACCCGCGATCGCTCAAGCGAGTGCTCAATCAAAATACGTTTACCGTAGCGGTGAATCGTGCGTTTGATGATGTGATTGAGGGATGCGCCGACCGAGACAGCACTTGGATTTCAGACGAACTGAAGTCTATCTACCGCGCACTCAATCGAGAAGGATGGGCCTACAGTTTTGAAACCTGGCAGGGAGATAAACTGGCAGGCGGAGTTTTAGGATTGGTGATTGGCAGTGCGTTTATTGGCGAATCGATGTTTTACCGCATTCCTGACGGGTCTAAGGTGGCGATGGTGAAGCTTGTAGAACGGCTGCGATCGCGCAATTTCACCCTATTCGATGCTCAGATGAATAATCCTCATCTAGAGCGATTTGGGGCTCATGTGGTCTCCAATCATGACTATCAGGCATTGCTAAAACAGGCACTCAAAACGCAGTGTCGATTTGATTAAAATCGATTTGATTAAAATCAATACGTTACACAAAAGCACTCAATCACAACTCCTTTAAACTTCGACAGCAACACACCGACTCTGAACTAAGTGGACAAAGTTCGCCAGAATTTGTAGACCTGCGGTGGAAGATTTTTCAGGATGAAATTGAACGGCCATCAGGTTATCGCGGGCGATCGCCGCTGTGACAGCCTGAGTGCCATGGGTGACCGTCGCTGCCCGCACCGAGGCATCAGCAGGGTCAGCATAAAACGAATGGACAAAATAGACCCAGGGAGAGGCGGGCAGATCAGCCCACAGCGGACTCTCAGGCTGCGTCAGATCCAGCTGGTTCCAGCCGATTTGAGGAATGGTGATGCTGGGTTCTGGGTGAAACCGTCGCACCATGCCTGGTACAACACCAAGGCCCGGTTCTACCCCCTCTTCACTGCCGTCAAGCAAAATTTGTAGCCCCAGGCAAATGCCCAAAAATGGCGTTCCCTTCGCAATCACGTCTTTGATAGGCTGGATCAGGTCGCGCGATCGCAACTGTTGAATCGCCGGATCAAATGCTCCCACTCCGGGCAAGATTACGGCGTCGGCGCGGTCTAAGTCAGCAGCAGAATCGGTAACATGAGGGGTAGCTCCAGCTTTTTCAAGGCCCTTGCAGGCAGAGTGCAGGTTACCCATGTCGTAATCAATAACAGCGATAGAGACCATATCGTTACCTCGGTTCTTGCCTGACTAAATTCACCGTGATGACATCATGATCATGGAGATGTTGTTTGCTCTTAACACAGCAGCAGAGCTAATCTCCACCCAGATGCTCCTCACTTCCGCCCCCACTATACCTGCCATTACATTATCATTAGCGTCTCTCACAATTGATGCACAACTGATGTCGTTTGAACCTAACCCTCGATTCTTCGTCGCGCTGATGCTATCGCCAGAGGCTCACACCTTTGCCCAGCAGACCATTCGAGACCTGAAAGCCCGGCATCAAACTCGAACGGCAAAAGCGGCTCCTCATCTCACGCTACAGGCTCCATTTCGCTGGCCGATGGCTGACGTGGGCATGTTGGAAATGGCGATCGCCTCTATGGCTGAGACTCTGCCTCCAGTGCCTATCCACCTATCAGGATTTGGCAGTTTTCCGCCCCGCGTCATTTATATTAACGTTGAAAAAACACGGGCACTCCTTCACGTTCAGGCTCAACTCGCGCAACAGCTGCAAAAATTGCCCCAAGCGCCCCAAGCGACTGAACTCAAACCTGAACGGCGAGCCTTTTCTCCGCATGTCACGGTTGCCTCTAGAAATATCGATCGCAAGACCTTTCATCAGATCTGGGAAGAACTCAAAGGAGAACCTGTGGAGTTTCGTTATGAGTGCGATCGCCTGACGCTGCTGATTTATGACTCTAGCGGCTGGAGCATCCACAGCGAGTTTCAACTCAAAGGCTAGACTAGACTTAGCTGCGGTATTCTTCTTGCTTTAGCAGTTCAGCCTGACTCTGGGGCGTCATCTCAGGATATTGAGACATGGGCAGTGCTTTAGACTCGGGCAGCGGCTCAGGCATAGACGACGAAAAATGTCCTAAGACTTGAGCACCCGGTGCAACGTCATATTCTTTCGCAAACACGTCCCCTTCAATGCGTCCAGTGCGGCTAATGCTGAGGCGGCCTTCAATATGAATGTGGGCTTTGACGACCCCGTGAACGACCAAATTGTGGGCCTGTAGCTCTGCTCCCTCGACCAGACCACTTTGCCCAATTTCCATATCGCCCAGCACCTCGATATTGCCATGGACAATACCATCGACCCGAAGATTACCGTCAACGTGGACATCTCCCTGAAACTCGGTCTTATCTGCGAGATAGGTGATAGTAGAAGTGCGCTTTTGCCAAAACATTAAAAATTCCTCAAGGCGAATGATTAAGGATTACCCCACAACTCGACCTCGCCTATTTTCAAAGATCATTGAGCATCTGAGGCTCTATCTCTGGAGGGAGGGGAGTTGAGATATCTCATGGGGTCTACCGCTTTGCCATTCCAGTAGACCGAATAGTGAAGATGCGGCCCTGTCGATCGCCCTGTGCTGCCGAGGGAACCGATTTCCTGATCGACAGCAATTGTATCTCCCTTTGCGACTGCCATTTTAGACAAGTGGGCGTAGAGAGTTTGATATCCATAGCCATGATCGATGACAACATGATATCCGTATCCGCGCTGATATTCTGCCTTTTCTACCTTACCGGGCGCGGTTGCGTAGATTGAGGTGCCCTGAGGGCCTGGAAAATCGATGCCATTGTGTACCTCGTAGCCACGCCCAAATGGATTGCCCCGAAACCCAAAGCGAGACGATATCAGGAGATCAGCCTTGACTGGACGCCCCTTAGGCCGTGCTGCAATGCGGGCAGCTTCTTCTTCTAGGGTTTCATCGAGAGCGGGCTTCACCTCACCATGAAACTGAGAAGTCAGGCTAGGGAGAGTCGCCTTGGCGATCGCCAACAGCTCTTCTGGCTCAAGCTGCACCGCGACTCCACCCCGAGAGCGATCGCGATCGGCCTCGGTCGTTGCTTTGGCTTGATCAGGGACTCCGGCCCGCTCTTGCAAATCTTGAATCTCAGAGTCGAGCTGATCAATTTCTTTCATGACCTCATCAGCAGACTCGGCCAGCTCTACATTTTGCTGTTCGAGGGTGCTATTTTTTTGGTGCAGCGAGTAAATCGTGAATCCTAGAATAGCCAGAGGGGTGACGATGAGCGCACTGATCAGCGCAATCGTTGGCCCGACCCGCAAAGAGAGGGTGAGGGGAGATTGCCCCGTCTGTGCGATAAGAACAGTACATTCTTTGAGTGTTGAGCGACGCATTCTTCCTTAAGAAAAGTTAAACAAGACTGTCCACGGAATAATATCAGATTTCGGGGATCATGATCAGGCAAACCTTTCAAGTGATCCACAAATGATCTGCAATCGCGCCTCAGGGAGAATACTGAACTTAATTTATCTGCAAATCAAAAGCAATTATCTTGAGAAGCAGGTCAGAAGCAGGTCGAAATTTATAGCCCTTGTTCCATTGAGTTTTTCTCGCGTGGGTTGGGGCGTAATCATGGACGTAATCATGGGCGTAACCATGGGCGTGACAACGAGAGATGGAGCCTTGGCACAGGTCTTTAGAAATCTAGCCGAAGCAACCAGTCCCACCCGGCAAAAGCATTACAATGAATGTGCTAAGAATCCTGTTTTGTTCTTGCAGAATTTGTTGAGCGCGTAATTTTTTATGACCGATGCACCCGTTTCTCGGATTCGCAATTTTTCTATCATCGCCCACATCGACCACGGCAAGTCAACTTTAGCGGATCGGCTGCTTCAGACGACGGGCACTGTGAGCGATCGCCAGATGAAAGAGCAGTTTCTCGACTCTATGGATCTAGAGCGAGAACGGGGCATCACTATCAAGCTCCAAGCAGCGCGAATGCACTACAAAGCGCGAGACAGTGAAGAGTATGTGCTCAACTTAATTGACACTCCGGGCCATGTAGACTTTTCCTATGAAGTGTCGCGATCGCTCATTGCTTGCGAGGGCGCACTCCTGGTTGTAGACGCATCTCAGGGCGTCGAAGCTCAAACCCTAGCCAACGTTTATCTGGCCTTAGAGCACGACCTTGAAATCATCCCCGTGCTTAACAAGATTGATCTGCCTGGAGCCGAGCCCGAACGGGTCAAGGCGGAAATCGAAGAAATTATTGGCCTCGACTGTAGCAACGCCATTATGGCCTCTGCCAAAGAAGGGATCGGCATTCCTGAAATTTTGGAGTCCATTGTCTTTCTAGTTCCCCCGCCCCAAGACAAGACCGAGGAACCGCTACGCGCCCTGATTTTTGATAGCTATTACGACATTTATCGCGGCGTCATCGTCTACTTCCGCATCATGGACGGGCGACTGAAGAAGGGCGATCGCATTCACCTCATGGCATCGGGCAAAGAGTACGACATTGATGAAATCGGTGTTCTTTCTCCGGGGCAGGTCGAAGTAGACGAACTTCACGCCGGAGAAGTGGGTTACGTTGCTGCCGCCATCAAATCGGTTGAAGATGCGCGGGTTGGCGACACCATTACCTTAGCGAAAGCCCAAGCCCCCAAACCTTTGCCGGGATATAAAGAAGTAAGACCCATGGTGTTCTGTGGATTGTTTCCCACCGATGCCGACCAATATGGAGACTTGCGAGAGGCCCTCGACCGACTGCGCCTCAACGATGCAGCCCTTCAATATGAGCCAGAAACCTCTAGTGCAATGGGCTTTGGGTTTCGTTGCGGCTTTTTGGGGCTGCTGCACATGGAAATTGTGCAGGAACGGCTCGAACGTGAATATGACCTTGATCTGATCACGACGGCTCCATCGGTTATTTACCGCGTCACCACCCATGAGGGCGAGGTGATTCTGATTGACAATCCAAGCCTACTTCCCGACCCCCAATATCGCGAAAAAATCGAGGAGCCCTACGTTCGGGTTGAGATGATTTTGCCAGAAGAGTTTGTCGGCCCTCTGATGGAGCTGAGCCAGAGCCGCCGGGGCGAATTTAAAGATATGAAATACCTTGCGCAAGGACGCACGACCCTGGTCTATGAGCTGCCCTTAGCGGAAGTGGTGACTGACTTTTTCGATCAGCTCAAGTCTCGTTCGAAGGGCTACGCCAGCATGGAGTATCAGTTCATCGGCTATCGCGAAAATTATCTGGTGAAGCTGGATGTCATGATCAATGGCGATCCCGTAGACCCACTCTCAACGATCGTCCACCGAGACAAAGCCTACTATGTCGGCAAAGCCTTGGTCGAAAAGCTGAAAGAACTGATTCCTCGCCACCAGTTTAAGATTCCGGTGCAGGCGGCGATCGGCAGTCGCATTATTGCAAGTGAGCACATTCCTGCCCTGCGGAAGGACGTGCTCGCTAAGTGCTACGGCGGCGACATTAGCCGGAAGAAGAAACTCCTGCAAAAGCAGGCAAAAGGAAAGAAACGACTGAAGGCGATCGGCACGGTAGACGTGCCCCAAGAAGCGTTCATGGCTGTCCTCAAGCTTTAGGTCTCTCTTGTAGGGCTCCTGTGTATACACATCTCATTTTTACGCGTGAGACCCTGCAAGATCCCCCTAAATCCCCCTTAAAAAGGGGGACTTTGAGTCCGATTCCCCCTTTTTTAAGGGGGGCTAAGGGGGATCACTGCTCGGATAGGTCAACGTTGAGGACTTATGTATACACAGTAGCTTATAGGGGTGAGCTGAATCTTGGGGGAATGCGCCCGCGACGATATTGTTGATTGTTGCCCGCTACAGCATTGTTGATAGTCAACCAAGATGATTGAATTTGGATTGGGTCGTTTGCCTGGACTCTTTCCGAAAGTTTCGCAGAGGTGTTTCCAATCGGCCTTGAGAGTTGCAATGGCAGTCAGAATTTACGGCAATCGCTCGATTAAAACTCTTCCCGGTCAAGACACTCGTCCTACGGCTTCGCGGGTGCGAGAGGCGTTGTTTAATATCTGGCAAGGGGAAATCACGGGCTGTCGCTGGCTTGACCTTTGTGCGGGCAGTGGCGCAATGGGAGCCGAGGCGCTCTGTCGAGGTGCAGCAGTGGTTGTAGGCATGGAGCAATCGAGTCGAGCTTGCCGCGTCATTCAGCAAAATTGGCAGCAGGTTGCTCAACCCAATCAAGCCTTTCAGGTATTGCGGGGAGATGTGCTGCGTCTTCTGCCTCAGCTCGCTGCTCCGCCCTTCGACCATATTTACTTTGATCCGCCCTATGCCAGCGGATTATACGAGCCAGTATTACAGGCGATCGCCCAACATCGACTCCTTGCCGCAGATGGAGTCTTGGTGGCTGAGCATAGCGCAAATACAACGCTGCCAGAGGCGATCGCCCTTGAACCTGATTCAGAGGTGCAGCCTGGGATGGCGATGCTAGTGTGCGATCGCCACAAACGCTACGGTCAAACCTCGCTCACCTTCTATCGATGGGAGCACAACACAATCGAAGCAATCTAGGGTAGTCCAGTGAGTCTATCAACCCAGTGAGTCTATTAACCTAGTGAGTCAGCCCGCATCAAACAGCCGTGATCCGAGGGTCTAAGGCTCTACCAAAATGAGCTGATCGAGTTAGAACTTTACCGAGTCGTCTTGAGGCTCTCGACCTTACGAGAAAATAGATCGGTGAAGATCGTAATGACCCGGCGCTTACGGATCTTAACGTTGACACTGACCGACATACCCGACTGCAAATCGATAGGACGACCTCCCACATTCAGGTACTGCTGATCAAGCTGGACTTTAGCCGGGAAGGTATAAACCGGACGATTTTCTTGCTGATCAGGTGGCAGCGCATCAGAGCCAATCCACACGAGTTCTCCCTCAATATCACCAAATTCGCTAAACGGGAAGGAGTCAATGCGGACATCTGCAATCATCCCTTCTGAGACGAATCCAATATCCTGGTTCGTAATAAAGACTCGAGCCACTAAGTTTTCGCTGGGCACAATCTTCATAATAGGCTCCGGATCGTTGCTGTTGATGTAGCCCTCAGCCTGAGGCTGAACTTCAAACACAGTGCCATCAATGGGAGCCCGGATTTCTTGATATTCCAAGGTTAGATTCGTCTGGCTGAGCTGACTTTCCAGTTCAGAAATCTGCTTATCGTTATCAACGATCCGCTTGGTCAGATTACTGTCGATTTCTGCCAGCCGCTTATCATTTTCGGCGATGCGACTGAGAATATCGCTTTGAGATAGAGCAACAGTATTGTTTAACTGCTGTTGAGCCTGGGCAATAGACGATTCAATCACTCGCTTCTCCTGGAGCAATCGCTCTAGCTCAGCTCGGCGAGTTAAGGTTTCAACCTGCTGACGCTGTTCTTGAATTCCGGCGATCGCCCCTTCTGCAACCAATGGCGAAATAGAATCCAAAATATTTTGCTCAATCGACAAAGTTTGCTGCGCCGAAGCGAGCTGGCTCTCCACCTGGTTAAGCTGACGTCGCAGCCCTTCTACTTCTAAACCAGCCGCCGAAATGCGAGACTGAGATTCGCTCTGCAAGATACCCAGGCGAATCCGCTGATTCGTAGTCAGGTTAGCCGCAGAGCCCCCCGTCAACAATGTTGCGAAAAGGCCATTTTCTTCAAGTAACGATGTGCGATCAGAGGTGAGAAGAAGCACTTCAGGCGGCAAATCGAGCCTGACTGCCGCTGGAATCTGGGACACATCAAGGCCACTCAAATGAGCCCGATAAAACTGATTTTCACGAGCCAGCGATTGCCTGACTTCCTCAAGCTGCTGAAATTCAGCCTGAGCCGCTTGAGGATCAAGACGCACAAGCAGGTCACCCCGACGCACCTGCTCTCCATCTTCGACCAGCACCTCTTCCACGACGCCGCTGATAGGAGCATCAACCTCCTGCACAGCCCCTTGCGGTTCGAGTTTACCCGTTGTCGCAACGGCTTCCTCTATCTTGGCGAGACAAGCCCACAAGACCCCAAAGCTGACAACACCGATAATGCCAATGACAATGCCGCGCGTCCACAAAGGAGTTTGCTGCAAAATGACAGGCTGGTCAAAAGGCTCGGCAGTCATCACACTGCTATCTGAGTTTGAAGACGATTCCGCTACAGCGCTTTCAGTGGTGGCTAGGCCGCTGTGGCCATTCGATGAGGGCGGGGTCGTCTTCGATAAGCGTCCATTAGGGGTGCTCGTCGCTCCGCGAGACTGTCCGTTGGTTACCTTTGGGTCAAGAGACTCTTTCATAGCGATTAATTAATGGCATGAATTGCAAGAGTGGGCA
>JBARXP010000364.1:0-1594 GCA_049647405.1 Elainellaceae cyanobacterium
GTTCAATACAAGATATAGAGACAACTACGGAAACGTAGAGAAATTAGACAGCCGTGGAAACCATTTTATTAATGGTAAATGTGTTAATCCAAAATCATGGAATAGCGCTAAAATCGGAGACACCTTCGATTCAACAGGCTTAACAGAGGCACCTCTCAAAGATGAAGTGCAAGTTACGGGCAAGGTAGATAAGTTTAGCTACTTTGACCATGACCTTAGAGAGACGGTATTTGTAGTCGTACCCTAAACCGATTAGACTATGGGGGCAGTAATAGTGCTGCCCCCTAATTATTAAAATATTTACCATGAGTATAAATACGATTCGTAGAGACTATGAAAAGTTTTTTAATACTAGAGAAGTTAAGACAGATTCCACTCCACCTAAATACGTAAATAAGTCTATAGTTAACGAGCTTAGAGAGTTGGCCTATTCCCATTTATCCAGACAAGATGCAGGTAAGTTCGCTAACTTATTGTATCACTTAGAAGTTAGTATGAATACTGCTCTTATAGAAGGGGATAAAGAATTATTAAAAAAGTATTATAAAGCAAAAGAAGAGGTTTTATCTAAAGAAGAGGCTATAGATGAAGAGGTTAGAAAGGCTTGGAAAAAAGTCAAAATAATGCAGGGCTATGGTGGAATGTTTAAAGAAGGGAGTCTACCAGAGTTACAGTCCGGTAAAACAAATAACTACTTCAATGCAATATCCCTTAGCGAGGATTGGATGAATTATATCGACAAACATATAGATAGGGATAGATATACTGAATGGTAATGAAAGTAGCAGATTTTATAGGAGATTACGCAATACACGAATATTACGGAAGAGTATTCGTAGAAAGTGCGCCACCTCGAAGCAAGGCAATGGTGAATATTGTAGTAAAGCAACGTGGTAAAGGTTGGAAAGAGAATATCGAGCAATACGTTAGATACTTTGTCGGTTCTTACTTACAAAAAGACGGTTGCAGGACACTAAGATGGGATATAACTCGCAGGGATGACTACGGAGTTAAAGACTTGGTACATATTAAATCATTATTAAAATGCTAACATCAAAGGAAATAATAGAAGAATTGCAATTCAATGATAAATACTTGGACGAAGATTATAAAAACAGTAAGTATTATAGAATATACTTAAAGCAAGTATTCTTTGAATTGCTTAACCTCACAAAACCACAAGAATGAATTACGAACTATACTTATTTATAATGCTGTACAGACAGTATTGTACGGAGTTCGACAGCCTAGAGTATGAAGAGCAATACGAAGTTGCCCCTATGTTGCAGAAAGTATTTCTCGACAGTAAGTTCAACGACCCGAATAGAGACTTATACACTTGTATAGCCTTATGGTTGGATTCGATAGACTGGACTTACCATATTACTTGTGGTTGTGGACATTGGGAGGAAATGCCTGCCGATATGCCAAGACATAAGACACAAACTTTTAAATGGATTAAAAACTCTGACTTAAATGCTACAGCTTATTATAAATGCCCAGACTGCTCAACTACTGTACGTAGTGAGATTATACCAGATTTTGGTGTGGGCTATAAAACTAAAAAGACAATAATATGAAAATAGATATAATT
>JBARXP010000365.1:0-9068 GCA_049647405.1 Elainellaceae cyanobacterium
ATTCACGACGGCTGAGCAGCTCGGCTCGGGCCATCGTGCGGTCGATGGCGATCGTCACCACTTGGGCGATGCGTTCTAGGGTGTCATGCACCGTGGTTGAGAGGCCATCGCGTCCGGCGCAAGCTAAAACCCCTACTAATCGGTCTTGAAGCATCAGCGGAAACCCCGCAAAAGCCTGGAGTTGATTGGCCTTAGCTTGCTGCTGCATCCCCACGCAAATATCGTGGGCTAAATCATTGGTCACGTAGGGGCATTGCAACTGGGCAATCAGCCCAATAATTGAGATGCCCGATGAGACACGCTGGGGAAACTCTAGCGGATGCTGAAGGTTAGTGGCGATCGCCGTCTCGTTGAGCAAACCACTCTCGCGATCGTGAATCCACACCCCCACCCAGCGCACCTCAGGCAGATGCTTCAACATCGTTTGCACGACTTGATGCAGCATTTGATCGAGGCTGCTACTCTGCTGTATGACGGTGCTTACGGCATTGCTGAGAGCAAAAAGAGACGTATATTCTTGTAGGGTTTTTGTGCTCTTTTTGCGGGCAGTGACATCTCGCAAAAATATCCAGATGCCGCCTTCATACGACATGACAGAGATTTCAAGAACAATCCCACAGGGATCGTAGACCTGTTCAACCCGAAGCTCTCTAGCTTGGGCGATCGCCCGCTGACATTCGGCTTGAAACGACGGCTGAAATAGATCAGGTAGCGCGTCCCATAGCAGCCGATGTAGCACATCATCACGGCTACAGCAGAGGCTTTGGACAGCTCGGGTATTAATAAAGGTGACGTAGAACCTCGCATCTAGGGCAATAAAGCCATCTGGCAAATGTTCAAACTCTGGCATCATGGCAAGGGCATATTTCGTCGATGTGCGAGATCATTTAACAGGATTAGCATTCCCCTTGGGTTTAGATGGCAAAAGATTACGGAGATCCCTGACATAGAAGTTAAAGTCTGCGATCAATTCTTAATGGTTAAGTCTTAATGGTTCAGATGGTAACGACGGTCATTGTGTGACCATGCCGTTTGTGTCGAGCACGCAGAAACCAACAGCACGGCTCATCCCAGTTTTGCCCGATCGCCCTCGACAATATGAATGGTGAACGCCTATGGGTATCCTAAAATTCTAAAGTCGTCTTGGGCGATCGCCTGGGACAGACAATAAATCGGTTGATGACAGCTCGCTTCACCGCTCACTGCTCATGGTGTAAACACGCATGGCATCAGGAAAGTACACCGTTGGCATGATAAGTTCTTACGTCGGGCTGACTCCTTGTCCGGTTGATTGGCTCTGGCATCAGACCCCCCACCCCTTTGGGCAGTGGAGACAGATTCAAATGCAGGCGCGATCGCCCCAGCCTGACATTTTGCTGATGTATAACTTCACCTCGTTTCCCACGCCACCGCTGCCTTGCCGCAACTGGTTTCGCTATCGCAAACAGCAGGCCCAGTATCAGGACAGTTTGGCTGCCATGCCCCAAGCCTTGCGGGGTGTGCCTCAAGAGCGATCGCTGTTTCTGTTGAGAGAGCCTCCGTTAGATGAAGTCGTGGCGAAAAATCGACGGTTTTATCGGCAAGCCCAGGACTATTGCGGGTATGTGTCGGGGCCTGACAACGATGCCCCAACGCCCGACTACATGCCCGCCATTTGGTATGTGAAAGCGCCATTTCAATATCTCAACGAGATGCCACCCCCGCCAAAATATCGCTCTTGTAGCTGGATTACCTCTGGCATTGCCCGCACCGAAAATCATCGTAGACGATTGGCCTTTTTGCACCAGCTCCGAGCGGCTCAGCTCGACTTTGATTTGTATGGGCGGGGGTTGCCCGACTCAGCCCAACCCCACGGCGAGCTGTCGAATAAGCTCCACGGCATGGCTCCCTACTACTACAACTTGTCGATTGAAAACTATGCCGACAATGAGTGGTATGTCAGTGAAAAACTCTGGGATGCTTTGCTATCGTGGTGTCTACCCATTTATTACGGCGGTTCAGCGGCAGATAAACTATTGCCGCCGGGTAGTTTTTTAAGATTGCCGAGTTTAGATGAGGCGGGGATTCAGTTTATTCAATCGGTGACGGCGTCGCCTGATGCCTGGTATGAAGCAAGAGAGGCGATCGCCGAAGCTCGTCAAATTATTTTGCATAAGCTCAATCTGATGGAGTGGCTCTCGTCTTATGCCCAAAACTTTGTGTAATAAGTAGGTGGACACAGTTAAATATAAAACCCCTAAATCCTGCGCCGCCCGCGCAGCGGGCGGCGCAGGATTTAGAAACTAGTTTTTAATGATGCTGAGCTACTTACCATGTCCAAGATGTTGAGCCAGATTCTATGACAGACGGGATTTATATCTTGGCGAATGATGGGGTGATCGATCAGCTAATTGCCCTGATCAACAGCATTCGCCTCAATGCGGGATCAATTCCGATCTGCATCTTGCCCTACGACGACAGGGTTGACGGGGTGCGATCGCTCATCTCTCAACGGAACGACGTAACTTTATTTGATGACACCGCCTGCATTCAGAAGTGGGAAGACTTCGCGACCCAAATCTGGCAATCTCATCCAACAGTACGGGCCGCATGGACGACGGAAACACGGGACTTTAGGGTGCATCGGTTGGGAATGCATCGCCGCTTTTGTGGGTTTGATGGGCCATTTGACCGCTTCATCTACCTAGACGCCGATACCCTAGTCCTCGATTCGCTTAGGCCGATTTTTGACGGGCTAACTGACCATGACTTTGTCGTCTACGACTTCCAGCACAAAGATTTGACCCATGTGTTTCAGCACGACTCGCCTCAGCTCTACGAGGTATTTGCAGCCGAGCGGCTGGAGCGAGAGCTTTTTTGTGCGGGCATGTATGCCTCTAAACAAGGCATATTCAGCGATGACCAGCTTGCAGAATTGCTACAACAGTTGCGTCATGGCGAGGTGGAGCTGCTTTATGGCAACGCCCCCGACCAATCGATTTTGAATTACATGGTGCTGCGATCGCACCTCTCTAGCCTCAACTTAGCGCTGCACTGGTCGGGCGATCGCCGCACGGGCAACTCGGTCACCTCTTCTCACTTTGAACCGCGTGATCATCGGCTTTATGATCGGGGCAAACCCTTGATGTATCTCCACTATATTGGGTTGCCATCAACGTTATTTCGCCAGGTCTCCGCCGGAGAAAATATTGATTTTCCCTATCGAGATACGTTTCTCTACTATCGGTTTTTGCATGAACCCGCCCAGCGACCTATCTTTAGAGGTCGGCCTAAAGCTTACAATGCGCCGCCTAGCTTCGTCGCAAAACTGATGCAGAAGCTACGCCTTGCCCGCTAATGTGTTTTTGCCCAAGGGGTTTAGATTTCTTACGGTTTTTCACCTGTCTCTGCCCAGAGCAGCATGGCAACGGCTCCCATGCTCACAGGCTGATATTGAGCGACTGGAGCCAATCTGCCAACCCATTCAAAATTAACTGCACCCCGATCGCCATCACAAATAGCCCCAGTAATCGACTCAGAGCTTTGATGCCAGACGGCCCCAACAATTTCAGCACCCAGGTAGACGAGCGCAGAGCCACCAAGATAATTAAACCAATGATGGCGATCGCCAAGGCCACCGCCGACAACTTCGACACCGTCTCCATCGAAAAATCGCGCCCTGCCTGAGCCGCCAACCCCAGCGTCACCGCGATAGACCCCGGCCCTGACAACAACGGAATTGTCATGGGCATAAAGGTAATATCGGCATGTTCATCAGCACGATGAACTGCGGCCTGATTTTCTTCATCATCGAGCTTTGGCTCTGAATTCATGGTGTTCCAAGCGGCATGGAAGACTACGATGCCCCCTGCAATTCGCACCACTTCTAGCGAAATACCAAAAAACCGCAGAATGCTGCCACCGACGAGCAAAAACCCCACCTGCAACAGCACAACATTTAACGCAATGCGCCATGCATACTGATTGCGAAGAGAACGCGGAATCCCTGATGTCAGTACCAAAAAAATGGGCGCGCTGCCAATGGGATCAACCACTGGAAATAACGCCGCAACGCTTCCTAATGTGAAATCTAGGAACGCCCGAGTATCCATCGCTGCACCTCACCTCACTCCACATCACTGCATCCAAGTGCGCTCTCTTTTCATGTCGCAGCCTGAATGCTTTTGCAGTGTAACGGATAGTCGTGTCTTAGACGGTTGCAACCCTGACAACAGCGTTCACGCGTTTGAGTGGTGTGATCATTTCAAATAAGGAGTACCTTGACAGTCCTACATCACAGAATCTTCTGAGGCTAAGGTGCCCATGAGCGTTAACGCATCAAAGCAATAAACCAGTCTCCCCGATGATCCCCACGACTAACATTATGGTTATCTTATGACCTTCAAATCATTGGTGTCCCCATCAAGCGATAGGATGTGTGGTTAAGACACGGTTCCATCAACCGCACCATCCGCAGCGCTTTAGAGGTATCTGATACATGACGGCTGTTACCCAAATGCCCGCTTTCTGCGAAGGTATTCAATATTTTGGTGAGGCTCCAGCAGGGTTTGACACCTATGGCAGCGCTCCAGTGATTGCTGAAGGCAAAACGGCGATCGCCGACTCCACTGATCCCGCAGCGGCGTTTCAGACGATTCTGTATGCCGATGCTCTCCGCTATCTGATGCTGCAAATGACGGCCAGCAAAGCGTCAGGGCATCCGGGTGGGTTTGCCAGTCAGGCCGAAGCCTATGCGTCGTTCGTAATGCTGGGCCACAAAAACATCATCACTGAGGTGGGTCACCATGCTCCTGGCTTCTACAGTGCGATGTTTCTCGATCGCTCGTTAGAAGACATGGGCATCAGCAATGTGCAGCAGTTGCGCGATCGCTTCCGCGAGCTGCATGGTCTACTAGGGCACTTGTCAGGACTCATTCCTGGAATCTTGGCTCCGGCTGGGCCGCTCGGCCAAGGCCAGCACTTTGCCATGGCGGCAGCTACGCTCAACCGCGATACGCTGTTTCCGTTTACCGTTGGCGATGGCGGCTTGGGTGAGCCTTACGTGATGAGTGCGATCGCCCATTTCCATACCGCCTATCCCCAGGTCACTAACTTTTTGCCTGTGCTGGTGTGGAATGGCTTTTCTCAAGAGCACCACAGCATGGTGTCTCTCATGACCAACGAGCAGATGATTGCCTACTGGAAGGGCAATGGCTTCGATGAAGTCGTGCTGGTCGATGCCAAAGACTATGACGACCAAGACCAGCCCGGAGCCTACGTCGATAGCACCGCGTTTTCGACCGAAAAGCGACTGGAGTTTGCTCAGGCGGTATTGGGCGCGGCAGACTGTGCGAGTCATTCTGCCCTGGGCGGCCACCTGACCGTATTTATCATCAAGCAGCTCAAGGGGGCAGGCGTTCATGCCCGTGGCTCCAAGTCTCACAACCTTTACGGCTTCCACACTTTAGATAACCCTGACATTGTCAGCGCCTTACACGCTCGTGCTCTGCCTATAGAAGCCTGGGAACTAGTGCGGCAAAACTGTGAGCGAGCCGGAGGTGGCCCATCGGCCAAGGTGGCGGTGACAGAATCTGAGCGAGCGTTGCCTGATCTGGGGGCACTGCCTTTAGAAGAATATGAGGTGGGGGGCGATCGCAAAGTCTCCACCACTGCGATGGGGGCGATCGTGGCTCACGTCGGCCAGCAAGACCCCAGCTTTATCGTCACCAACGCCGATGGCAATGAAGCCTCTGGCATTAAGAATATCAACGATGCCCTAAAAGTTATTCACCCGACGGTAGATGAGCTATACAACCAGTCGCCCAACGGTCAGGTCTACGAACCCCTCAGCGAAGATGCCTGTGCAGGGTTAGCCGCAGGGCTGGCGCTGATGGGCGGGCGCACCCTTTGGTGTTCTTATGAGTCTTTCGCGATTAATGGCTTACCCATCTGGCAAACGGTGACTCAAGCCATGGCAGAGCTGCGCCGTTCAACGCCTTCAACCGTGACTCTGTTTACGGCTGGTGCCCTAGAGCAGGGGCGCAACGGCTGGACTCACCAACGCCCCGAAATCGAAGCCTACTTTGCCTCGATGATGCGAAATGGCAACGTGTTTCCGCTGTTTCCACCCGATGCCAATAGCATTCAGGCGTGCTATGAGTGGGCGCTCTCGACTAAAAATAAGGGGGTTGTGATTACGGCCAGCAAGTCGCCTCTTCCTATTCGCACGACCTTTGAGCACACGCGGGAAGCCTTGAGAGATGGCGCAGTCGTGCTTCAAGAAAAGTCGGGTAGCGGTGTCGTGGTGCTCGCCGTGATTGGAGATATGACTTTGATTCCGGCGTTTGAAGCAGCAGAGGCCCTAGAGAAATCAGGGATTGGTTCTCGGATTGTGTCGATCGTCAGCCCTCGTCGTCTTTATCGACCGACCGACACGGCTTGGGACACCTGCTCAGAATCAGATGGCGGGTTTTTGGATGATGCCGGATTTGAGGCGATCTTCGGAGGCGATGTGCTGCTGGGGATTACGGGCGGCGCACCTGCCATGTTAGAGCCGATTATGCTGCGCAGTGCCGCCAAACGCGACACTTTCTCTTGGAAGCGAGGCGAAACAACCAACAGCCCCACCCTGTTGATGGAGCTGAATGGCATTACGTCTAGCGCAATTCAATCGCGGGCGACGGAGCTGTTGGGTTAAGCGACACCCACCGAAGAAGAGGCAGTGGCGAGGAAACAGGCCATCGAATCGTCCATTGCCTCTGCCCAAAGAGTATGGTGAATTGGAGCCTGGGTTCCGGTGCAGGGAGACCGGAAGGAGCGATCGCGATATCCGGTGATGCTCTCTTCTTTGTGGTGCTCCCATTCCTTAAACATGTCGGCAATCAAATCGAGATCGATGGGCGGGTAGTCGGTCATCGCGCACAGGTCTTTGACGTAATCGGTCTGGAAGTCTATATCTTCAAACGGGTTGCTGGATGCGGCTTCTTGCTGCCGCCAGTCGGCAATGTCTGTGGCTCGCTCTGCTGCCGGGGGAAGGGCGATCGCCCCCATCACCACATCGCGGGCATACCAAGCCTGGGCATCAAACATATTGAAGGTATAGTACTGGTCTTGCATGCCCAAATACATTAGCTTCGGGTTGTCTTGCCAGACCACGCCTTTGTAGAGATGGTCGGGGTAGAGGCGATTACTGGTTTTGAGGCGGAGGCTATCAGCCATAAACGGGAAGTGATGCTGATAGCCCGTGCAAAGAATAATGGCATCAATCTCTTTGCGAGTGCCGTCTTTGAAGTGCGCGACTTTGCCGTCGAGCTTCGTCAGCAAAGGCACTTCTTCAATGCCTGCGGGCCAGTCAAACCCCATCGGGCTGGTGCGGTAGCTGATGGTGACAGATTTGGCTCCATATTTATGAGCCTGGAGGCCAATATCTTCGGCTGAGTAGCTGCTGCCGACGATCAGCAGATTTTTACCTTCAAACTCGCGGGCTTCTCGAAAGTCGTGGCCGTGGAGCACCCGCCCCGGAAATTTCTCAATGCCATCAAAAGTAGGGACATTGGGTACTGAAAAGTGTCCCGTGCTGACGATAACGGAGTCAAAGGTTTCAGTGCGATCGCCATCTGTCACCAAGTCTTTCACCTGGACGCTAAACTTCTCCGTTGCGTCATCAAAGGTGACGTGCTTGACTGCGGTGTTGAACTGAATATAGCGTTTCAGATTCGATTGCTTGGCACGCCCGGTAATGTAGTCATACAACACTTCACGGGGCGGAAATGACGGAATCGGCTGCTTGAAATGCTCATCGAAGGTATAGTCAGCAAACTCCAGGCATTCTTTGGGGCCATTTGACCAGAGATAGCGATACATACTGCCATGCACAGGCTCGCCATACTGATCCAACCCTGTACGCCACGTATAGTTCCACAGTCCACCCCAGTCGCTCTGCTTCTCAAAGCACACTAGCTCAGGGATGGTTGCGCCTTTAGCCTCCGCTTGGGCAAACGCACGTAGTTGAGATAGTCCGCAGGGGCCTGCCCCAATAATGGCAACACGAGAGGTCATTACTTTTTCACACTCCAACTCACAGCAGCGGGTCATCAGTAGATAGCTATAAGTAAACGATGCGATTTGATTGTGTGCTCCCCGCCGGGAGGCGCA
This sequence comes from Elainellaceae cyanobacterium, assembly GCA_049647405.1. Classification (GTDB taxonomy): domain Bacteria; phylum Cyanobacteriota; class Cyanobacteriia; order CAKZMO01; family CAKZMO01; genus CAKZMO01. Next base: position 8,134 of record JBARXP010000365.1, read on the forward strand.
CACCGTTCGCTTTAGTTTTGACCGCGTACTTACAACCCTTATCCTGGTTGGAGATATATCGGTTTTTCTGACAGAGTGTTGCTAGACCTGATACGAAGTGTCAGGTTCAGCAACATTCTGTCAGAGATAAAACTGATTAAGACTGCTCAGTTTGCTTGAGCTGCTGACATTAAACGGCTGAATTAAACGGCTGAATCTAAAATTAGAGTTCTTCAGTGTGAGGTGCTTCAACTGGAGAAGGTTTGGGGCTGATCTCTTGAAGAGCTTGAAGTAGGGTATTAGCGGCCTCAACGGGATCATAGGCTGCCCAAGCCGAACGACTCGGCAATGACTCAGCAGAGCTAGGCTCACTTTGAGCCAGTTCGGTGATCAGAAGCTGGAGAACTTGGAACTGGTCGGCTCGACTCAAACCTCGCAAGGCTGCGATTAATTCAGATGAAACCATGCAAGATGCTCCAGAATACTGATGGCAATACCACTCAAAATATAGCAATGCGCGGATAGGTTAAGACAGATATTTTGTGGGAAGCTGCTCACCGCGCGGTTTCCCACAAAATACAGGTTTTACATCAGCGCGTAGCACCAGAACGGATCGCCGCAAGAATACTCATGACATTCTGGTGATGAGTCTGGGATTAAGCCCCATCACGGCCAAACTCCATGAGATGGGTTTTCGACTCTACAAACTTTTATAGGTTCTACGCACTTTTGTGGCAACCAGAAGTTCTAGTTTTCTTCGACCTGAGGTATGTCAAAGAGAGGCTGATTAAGCGACAGCGCTAATTGCTCATCCGACAACATTGCCTTACTCATCTGAGCAATCTCATCGGGATCAATCTGCACTAATGGCTCATCTAGCGAAAGCGCTAGATTGTCGCCCGAGCTGTCTACCGGATTAACCGCCTGTTGCGGAATTGATACGGTGTTGGAGAAGA
>JBARXP010000366.1:0-15981 GCA_049647405.1 Elainellaceae cyanobacterium
CATACAACCGCTTTGGGATGGTGATGCTGAATATGATGAATCACCCGTCGAGGAGCTAAATCAAAGTCAACTGGAATCTGGCGCAAATAGTCTCGTTCGCGATGACGTGCCTGATGAGATGCTGGCTCACTTGCAATAATACCGATCAAGTCATCAGATGAATTTGACTCCTGATCAGGCTTCCATGTGGAGAAGGATGTTAGTAAAAGTGCTCCGGCCATATATTTTTCCTCGCGTCATACTCGGCAAATGGATGTGGCTCAAACGATTGAGAGCCAATAAGAACCAATGAGAATCAAACAGGCAGACCAGCCAAATGAGACATCTCGATGTGCGTCGAAGCCTCGACCTGGCCTGAGTAGCTTGATTAAAAATGTAAAGCGCCCTGTTGTGACGTAGCTCGTAACGGTCAAATTTAAGCACTGAAGGTTGAAAAGCGGCGAATGAGACGGAGCTTAACTCTCGCGAATAATGCGAATAAATAAGGATTGCCGTTGCTGATTCTTGAGATTGAGATCGCCCGACTCGAAGCTTCGTCGAGAGCCTTGAGAGACGATTTTACGAGTTCATTTCAGACTGGGGTGTCATAAATAAAACATAAACGAATTTCAATGCAGATCCGGTAAAGTATTTCTATAAATTGTGTAAAACATGCAAAACTCAGACGCAAATTTTAAAGAAAAGCGCCAAAACAAAACGATCGCCACAGCTCTATTTCGTCTTAAGAGTCTTGCTCACTAGAGGAGACAAGCTCTTGAAGTTGAATCACAATGCGTTCGCTTAGCTCGACATCGCTATTGGCTAAGCTGAGAAGCTGAACATATTCTTGCCAAGTCAAGCCTGTTTCTTCGATGGTCGCGATCGCCTCATTTTCCAAGTCTCTCTGAATGCGCAACGATTTAGATTCTGTTTCTGCTCGACGCAACTCGTCAGCGCGTTCTTCGACAAGGGTCAAGACCTGGCGGTAAGCCGTGACAAATCGGCTGAGCGTTTCTGATGAGATATCGGCAGAGCCCCGTGGCAAAGCGCGATCGCCCTCTGTGGTTTCAGGTAGAGGTTGAGTCTCTGCTTGGGGCAATGAGTCAGCGATAAACAGCGGCGCTGCCTGAGTCAAAGACGGCATGGCTGACCATAGGCTGAGAGCGAGACACAGTGCCAGCGTGATGCAGCAAAAATGGCGGGCGTTGACTTGTCTGGGCATAGCCCGTATCGTTTCTCGCCTGTCTAGAAGAAATGCTCCCCTGTCTAGAAGGAATTCTTCCCTGTCTAGTTCTCCCCTGTCTAGAAGGAATAAGAGTGATCTTATCGATTTGCACGGGTGAAATGGGTGACTTCGCTTTAGAATCAAATCTATATAGAATAGGTAAATATACATGAGTAAAAATTCTATGGTGGACGGGAGCAACCGCAGCACTCAGAATGCCCTTTCTGATCGAGAGCTGCAAATCGTTGAGTTAGTCACCGTAGGGCTGACCAATCAAGAGATTGCGGTCAAGCTAGAGATTAGCAAGCGCACTGTGGACAACCATATCAGTAATATTTTGACAAAAACAGCAACTAGCAACCGCGTGGAGCTGGTGCGCTGGGCTCTCAAATGGGGTAAGGTTTGTCTCGATCAGGTCAACTGCTGCACCCTTCCTCCCGTGCCCAATGAGGAATAGAGTTTAGTACCTGATTGCCTTACGGTGACTAATCGCCTTGGATGACTAATCGCCTTGGATGACTGATTGCATTAGATACCCGATAGCCGTAGATATTATGGGTTGTCATGCCATCATTGGCATTAGCTCACGACTTTAATGTAGAGGATGAGTTTCAAAGAATTGCATGAGTGAAGTTTCCCCATCGACGAATCAATCGATTAATCAGACGTTTAGCACCTCTTCATCTGCTGCTGCCGAATCTGTTGCCCCTGAGTCTGCTGCGGCCAACCCGGTAGCTCAACCTTCTGACCAAAATCGTCAGCCTGCGTCTAATGCAAAGAAAGAGCCTGAAGTCGTCGTGCCAGAATATCGGCTGCGATGTTTGAGAATGCCTCTGGCCGTCTATCGCGAAGTCGCGGCTCATCTGCGTCAGGTAGACGGGGTTGATACAGGGCTGCTGTCTCAGACTTCATCAGAATTTGACTACACGAAAAGTCAAGTCGGCGGGTTGTGGATTTCATACCAGTCGGGCATTGGAAACGCCTCTCATCAAAGAACTGAAGAAATATTGGCGTACTATGGCGATCGCTTCGGAACATGGGAAGCAATCTATCCAGAAAAATAGATCAGCGTTTGTTGTGTAAAACATTTATTGTATAAAACAATACGTTTCGCGAAGAGAATAGAGCATTTTTAAGTATTTTTTTCTATGGGTTACTGTGATTTAAGAGATGCTTAAAGTAATGCCGTCTTAAACACAGAACGGCTACATTAAGCTGTTACATTTTGAATTTACTCTTTGATATTGCGATTAGACGCTGCGATGGCAATTCACGATTCCATGGCTCATTCTTCAGACTCCCAATCTTTTTCAGATTCTGATTTACCCCTATCAAATCCTTCGACGCCCGATGCAATGATATCGGAGTCGGGTGGCAGCTCCTCGGGGGGAAATGTCTTGCCTCAGCCCCCTCGAATTAGTCTGTTCACAATGTTTCGTCTGGGGCTGTTTCAGATGGGCCTGGGGATTATGTCAGTGCTGACGTTGGGCGTGCTCAATCGGGTCATGATTGATGAGCTACAAGTTCCGGCGCTGCTGGCTGCGGGGGCGATCGCCGCCCATCAGTTTGTGGCTCCGGCGCGGCTCTGGTTTGGCCAAATGTCGGATGCGCGTCCGGTGTTGGGGCACCATCGCACAGGCTACGTCTGGATTGGAACGGCCTTATTTACCCTGACTGCCTTCATTGCCGTTCAGGTGGTGTGGCAGATTAGCAATAGTATTGGTACCGCAGGCTGGACGTTTCCGACCTATAGCTGGGTTGCGATGCTGGCCCTAGTCTTCGCATTTTATGGAATCACCCTGAGTTCTAGCTCCACGCCGTTTGCGGCCCTTCTTGTGGATGTCTCAGACGAAGACAACCGCTCTAAGCTGGTGGGCACGGTGTGGTCGATGCTGATGGTTGGCATTGTGGTCGGAGCCATTACGGGCAGTATTTTGCTGAAGCCCCTAGAGCTAGACGCGCCCTTAGAAGATTTGCAAGCATCTATTAATCGCTTATTTATCATTGCCCCTGCCCTCGTCTTTTGTATGGCGATCGCCGGAACCCTGGGCATTGAGAAAAAGTATTCTCGCTATCGCACCCGCTCAACGCTGATTCAGCGAGAAGACCAGATCACCCTGGGGCGGGCGTTGCGTATTCTTGGGGCGAGTCGCCAGACAGCGATTTTCTTCACCTTCTTAGTCGTGATGACGATCAGCCTGTTTATGCAAGAAGCCGTATTAGAACCCTATGGCGGGCAGGTGTTCAACATGCCGATTGCGGCAACGACTCAGCTCAATGCGTTTTGGGGATTTGGAACGCTTTTGGGCATCAGCACCACTGGGTTTCTCGTCGTGCCCCGTCTCGGCAAGCAGCGCACGGCACGGTTGGGATGCTATATGACGGCGTTTTGCTTTGTGCTGATTATTGCCGCAGGGTTTACTCAAAACCCTAGCGTGCTACAAGTTGCAGTCTTTCTCTTTGGCATGAGTGCTGGCGTCGTCACCAATGGAGCCATTAGCCTCATGCTAGACCTGACGGCGGCAGAAACAGCCGGAACCTTCATTGGGGCATGGGGGCTGGCTCAGGCGATCGCCCGTGCTCTGGCAACGGTGACGGGGGGAGCAGTACTCAATCTTGGGCAGCAGGGGATGAGGCTGCTCAACGGCGGCTCCCTTGCTGAGGTCAATCTCTTTCCAGCCTATGGCCTCGTGTTTGCGCTTCAGGCCGTGGGCATGTTGATTGCCGTTGCTTTGCTGAGTCGTGTCAATGTGAAAGAGTTTCAGGACAACGCCAAAGAGGCGATCGCCACTGTTCTCGCGACCGATTTAGATTAGCCTCAGATTCAATTTCAATTTTCCCTGGCTCCGCAACTATAGCTACAGCCATTAGCCTTAGGACAATGTTGGGGGCGCGCGGTGCGCGCCCCCAACATTGTCTATGTCCTAACTAAGCTGACTCCGCAACGATGACGGAGAGTGGCGCTTTCAGGATCTCGCCCCTAAGGATTCGTGGAGCAGTCACCCAGCTGCATCAGCTGCACCACCATCTGGTCGATGGGGCTGTTGAGGCCATAGCCAGAATGACCCGGATAGTTGACGACGATGCTAAACGCGACTGGCCCGTGAATGGGGTGTTCTAGATAGCCGGAGAGCGATCGCACGCCCAAGAGGGTTCCGGTTTTGGCGCGAACTTTGCCATAGGCTACCGTATTGCGAAACCGATTGTATAAGGTGCCTCGCTGCCCCGCGATAGGAAGCGTATCGTGAAATGTCGCAGACCCAGCCGCACTACGCATCACCGCTAAGGTTTCAACGAGAGACTTGGGGGTGACCAGGTTAGAGCGCGACAGACCCGACCCATCGGCCTGATGGTAGCCAATGGGGTCGATGCCCAACGTATCGAGCAACTCCTTAACGACTGTCGGGCCACCCATTTTCTCCAGCAAGATTTCGGCTGACCAGTTGTTGCTATGGAGGTTGGCGTTTTGAATCAGGATGGGAAAGTCTGAGGCGATATCGGTCACGTTAGGCACAGGGTTTCCTGCTTCTGGAGATGCGATCGCCGGAACGGCAACATTCACCGAAAGGTTTGAGCCTCCACCAGAGACTTCTTTTGCCGACGCTTGAGCCGCACTGGCCTGTGCCTGTGCCTGTGCCAGCCACGTTACCGCCGCTGCCGTGGTGTAAAGCTTAATGTTTGATGCGGGTACGAAAAAATCATTCCCATTGCGCTGGTAGAGAACTTGCCCAGATGACAGAGATTGAACATAGAGACCCCATTGTCCTGCTTGATAAGACGGAGCCGTTAAAATCGGCTCAATCATCTTGCCAACGACGGTTTGGCAGCTATTGGGTGAAGCGGTGGGGGAAGGAGCGTTGGCTTGCCCAGGCATAGCCTGTATCGCCGACACCGCCAGGTTCGGTGCCGAAGATCCTGCTTCCTGACTCTCTCCTGGGGGGCGATTTTTCGATCCAAAAGATTGGGCTGAAATAGCCGTCGATGATGAAGTTGCAGCCGATGAATTCGCAGCCGATGAATCTGAGGCATCGGGGGAAGATATCCGCTGACGATTTTCGATCGGAAAAACGACCGAGCGTAGCGCCGTTTCAATCAGCGATTGTTCTCGGCGCTCAGAGTAAGCATCGGCTCGATTTTGAGCCAGGGCGTACCGCTGATCTGAATTAGGCACTTGCTTCATCAAGCCAGCAGCTTCATGCCACTGCATCGCCAAATCTTTCCAATCCTGAGCCGAATCGGCAACGCGTCCTTCTAAAACAGCCTGCTCAGCTAACACGACCGCCTGCTGAAACGGGTCGTTCTGAACGTTATCTACGGGGGTAATAGGGGCAAGAATCAACTCTCCTGAGACTTTAGTCTCATCTGCTGCGGCTTGGGGAGATTGGTGTCGATGGTTCTGAAACGGCTGCTCTAGAGCCGCGATCGCCCGACTTGCATCAATGGAGGCCAGAGTTTGGGCACCTTTGATGCCTAGGGCGATCGCCCCAGCGGCGAAGCCCACAGCCGCAATCCGTGCTCCGATGGTTTTAGCTTGTTTCCAAGGCGATAACCGACGGGGCGATCGCGCCCGGTGACGCTGCTGTCGGGTTGTTTTTTGAGAAGCCTGTTGAGCAGTCTTGACTCTCGCGTGATGGGTGAGCGGTGCCGCTGCAACGCTCCGGGCTGCCATCGGTTGAGCCGAAACGGCAACTTTGGGCCGCTGCAAATAGCAGACAGCCCAATCCTGAAATTTTTGCGTCAGCACATTATTCCAGCCCTGCCCCAAAACCTGCTGAATTAGCGCATCAGTCCTGGCTGGAGTCAACTCAGGGTAGCGTTGCAAAAACTGAGTTTGACCCTGATCGAAGATCTGAATGGTGAGATTGAGAGTCTCTGCCGCATCCTGATTAAATTCATAGTCAAGCCGACAGTAATCCATGCGCGGCTCAAGGGGACGGCGATCGCCAAATTGGATCGTTCGATTCATACGAGACAGACTCACTTCAGGACTTACATACCGCTTAACCTGCTAGCTAGCATACACGCGGATTATGATGCTGTGCCATTAATTCCAGAGTGGATTGTTCAGTCTTGCTTTAGCTCAAGTCCGGATTTTTGTAGACCCAAACATCGTAGTTGCCAGCGTTGGTGACACCACTCTGCAAACTGCCCTGGGTTTGCCCTACCAAATAGGGCCGATTGGCACTGTCGGTGGCGAGCCGATAGGCTTCTTCGTCTTGATTGGTGCCAAATTGAGTGCTGAAGTCGAGGCTGCCATTGCTGTCATAGGTGGCTAGCCAAATGTCGGTGCCTCCGAGCAGCGAGCCGTAGAGAGAACCCGATGTTTCGCCAGATACAAAGATCGTGCCGTCATCGGCAATGGCGATCGCCTGAGATTCATCGTCTTGGCTGGTGCCAAATTGGCTGACCCACTGAAGATCAAAGCTATTGCCACTCGCATCATATTTCGCAACAAACCCATCAGTACCACCCGCCGACGCATTGCCATCGGGCAGCGTTCCCTCGGTATCTCCGGTGATGTAGATATTTCCGGCATCATCGATGTCAAGACTTCGGGCATAGTCTTGGGCATTGGCGTTCGACGCTGCCAGTTCTTCGGAAAACAAGAGGTTCCCGTTGGAGCCATACTTTGCAATCAGTGCATCGCCTCCCGTAAAGGGATTGTCTGGGTCATCCTGCAAGTCGGCTCCCGTAACACCTGTGGCATAAACGTTACCTGCGTTATCTACCTTCAAATCGGCATAGCCGCTTGACCCTGTGCCGCTAAATTCGGTGAACCAGTCATTGTTGCCTGTGGCCGCATCATAGCGAGCGACGAAAGCTTGAGCAGGATTCTCGTCTATGGCAAATACTCCAAAAGTTGTTTGGGGAATTGCTTTTGTGAACCCGGCAACGAAGACATTACCCGAACTATCAATCTCGATGCTAGAAAAAGCATCCCCTGCATCGACATCAGAGAGAGGCGTAAGGTTTGTTGTTACGTCAACTAAGCGATTCGCATCAGGAATTTCAGCCGTCCATAATTCTGTGCCGCTGCTGTTGTACTTGGCTAAAAAGCCATCGGCTCCGGCGTCCTTCGACGGCAGATTTGGGTCAGAGACAATCGCTCCGGCGACATAATAGTCGCCGTCATCTTCTACGGCGATGTCAAAAATCACGTCGTCATCGGCAGTGCCAAACTGGCGTCGCCACTGTAACGTGCCGTTTTTGTCATACTTGGCAACAAAATTGTCGCGATCGCCACTGCTAGAATTTCCCGGCAACGTTCCTGCTGTGGTTCCGGCGATATAAACGTTGCCGTCACCATCAACATCAATGCCATAGACATAGTCATTGGCGCTGCTGCCAAACTGTCGCACCCATGAGTCGAGTTCTGGGCCGCCTCCCGAACCGCCACCGGAGCCACCACCTGAACCACCGCCGGAGCCACCACCTGAATCGCCACCAGAGCCGCCTCCCGAACCGCTACCACTTCCTCCATCATCAATGGCGGGGATCGGTTGTGCCTTCGCCAGCAGCCGATATCGGGTGCCATCGCCGCCGCGCTCGGCATAAGACACCCGTAGATAGTAAATACCCTTGTCTAGTTCGGTTTTAATCTTCTCATTGCTTCTGCCTCGACGATTTGACCGACCAAGACGATTGAGGTTGCGGCGAATGTCTCGCCGACTCAGGTCACCAAAGTCTTCAGCACCAATACGATTGAGGACTCGCCTGCGGCGTCCATTTAATTCAAAGAGTTCAAGATTGGCATTTTCTTGGAGACGCTTGAGCTTAATTTTGACGTTGCTGCTCTGGGTCAGCTTGAAGCGAAAGATCTCATTTTCATCACCAGGGCCAGTGAAGTCATTGAAGCGGCGATTTCTGGGCTTTAGTTTACGAAGGTTGCGAGCGTTAGCAAGATTACCTGGAGCGCGATCGCGCATAGTATTTCTCCCGAATTGATGCAAAACCTGGAAACCTAGTTCCAAGATGCACCATTCCTCCAAACTTCTCGATGATTTACTCCGTGAATTTACAGATAATTCACATAACGAAAATAGGACTTACGCATCACTCGCATAAGCCTGAATAAACTCGTTGAAAGGGTGGAGGCGTCGCGCCCACCCTTTCGACAAACTGCGTCAGTCCTGGAAAAAATAAATCGTCTGCTGTGTGGTGCTGTATGGCTACGTTTCTGGAGAAAAATTCGTTTCGTCAATGAACGGCTTCATCCGTTAACTGCGCACCATACGATTGGTACGAAATGTAACGTTAACCCCTTCGTTAGACTGCTCCAAGACAAGCATCGGCGTTGGCTTTGCCTTTTGATCCCAGTCGATTGAGGCAATGCGCCCCTGGACGGTCGGCTGCCAGGTATCGTGATCGGTTTTCGGGCTCATGTAAGCTTCCAAACACTGCACGATTTGCTGAATAGTAACTGACGTGGGCTGCGTCGGTAGCTTCATCAGGCGAATCTGAATCCGGAAAAGAACGCCTCGTTTTCCTCCGACTCGCTCTGAGAGGTCGTATTGTACATCAAAAACCTGGTCAATTTTCCGTCCGGTGCTGGCCAGACCGACAACGCCCTGGTTTGATTGAGAAGAACGCAACGCGAGAGATACTTTTTCCTTCACCCGCATCTTGATTTGATTGACGATGGCAAAATGAAACTGCTCTTCCTCCATTCGCATTCGCAGATAGTCAAGGTTGAACTCGCGCGAGTGAATTAAATCAGGATTTCGCTCCATCTTCGTGATGGTTTGGAGCGACAGCTTCAATTTTTTTTGCAGTTCCCGATTTTTAAACTCCTCGAAGCGCTTTTCTTTTTTCAACTTTTTCATTTTTCGATCAGCCATGACTGACAGCACAATCAGGGTGACTAAGAGAATCCCCGATGCTGCCATCCAGAGATACTCAGATCGAAATCCAGCAGATGGCTCTGCCGGCTGAGCTTGAGCAAGATAAGGTTCAACCAAGACGATGGAGGTAGACATGGCAGCAAGATTCAGAATGATTATGAAATGATATTAGCGACACGGGTAACGAGCCGAGATGCTGAGTTGCGGCTGCAACCTTTGAACCCTGGTTTTTGTTATCGTTTTAACTTATATTCTTGAACGTTGATCACTGCCCTACTGTTCCGCACGTTGTGATTTATGGTGATGGAACCTGAGGATCAGGTGCAGAAAAGCGCTGCATTCCCCTTCTCCTATTCTGAAACATTCGCAAAGTATAGTTGTAAAACTTCATGAGGAAAGCTTACCGACAGGGGTTCTCATAGAAAATTTTCCTTAAGACTGGCGATCGCCATCATCGACATTAGAAGAAGCGCTTTCTCTAGTACTCTCACAAAATCAGTCCTCAGAACGATCCGTTACGAAATATTCATCGGGAACGGGGCAATCGCGGGTTGAGTGATTCGGGTTTACCACTCGACCGTTGTGGCGATCGCCGTATTTTTCAGCAACTCTATACCCAAAAGACAGGAACCTTCTACTGGTGAATACACTAGAATCGTACGAAAATCCGAATGGAACTGGTTTGTTTTTAAGAAAGAATGAGTCGCACTCACCTGCTACATTCTGACTTATTCCTAAATGGGGTGATTATTAAATGGGGTGATGGGTGTTAGGCGTGACGCCACCGAGCGCGATGACCTCGGGCATCTAAATGGCTGATGAGGCGGCGATTGCCACCATAGCGCCCCAGACCTCCCGGCCACCACGGGTCAAGCAGGCGATAGAGTTCATCTCCGGTCATGCCTTCGACATAATAGTCAATCGCATCTCCCACCACATGACGACTAAAAGGCGCACCCCCCACCCGACGATTGACATCAGGCGGACGATACCAGCTCGTGATGTGAAATGGGCGGCCAATTCGGTTGCGGGCTTGCTGAGCCAGAGCCGCAATGCGGACGATAGCATCGACTGTGGCCTGATCGGGGGGCATCCGCTGGCCGCCCCGTGTGGCCTCTGCCCAGGTAAAGTTACCGTTGGCAACAATAGAGGCCGAGATCTGAATATTGCGAGGAGTCCATCGCTGGGGCCGAGGCAAGCTGGGGGGCGGCGAAGGCACCACATTGATCGGATCAGTCGGCTTCGCCTGCTCCATCCGCTTCACGTCATCCAGCAAGGCTTGAACGGCAGTCTCCCGTCGATCTAGCCGTCGCCAAATTTGGGAGGTGCGAATGAGTGACTCTCGCTGATCGTCTGTTTCGTCATAGGTGCTGGGAATGCGCCGCATAAAGGCGACCAGCTCGCGATCAATCTGTTGGGCGATCGCCTGCGCTTTTTGCGGCTCAACAGGAGTGCTGAAAATGTCTTCTTCAACCCCTAGCTTGATCAGCGCATCGCGACGAGATGGCAGTCCATTCCATAGACGGAAGCCTTCCATGAGTGCCGTGCGCTGCCCACCTTTGCCGGAGTAGTAAGTCGGCACCCGCTGGGCAAAGGAAATTAAAGCCGGATCAACAAGTTCTAAGCGAGTGTTACTTTCTTCCGCTGCGACGGCGTGCTGGAGAGTGGCGATCGCCTCTTCGCGGGTATTCAGTCGTCGCCAAAGCTGAGTCAGTCGCAACAACGCCTCTCGCTGATGGGGATAGCCCCCATAAAACGGAGACGCATTGGCCATGAACTTGAGCAACTCCCGATCAAGCTCATCAAGTTCAGCTTGAGTGGAGGGTGAATGGGGCGAGTTAACTAAAGATTGCAGCACCTGCTCACGAGTCTGGGCATTGCGCCAGATGCGGACAGCATCGAGCATGGCTTCTCGCTGGTGCGTCAACCCTTGAAAATAGGTGGGGAGTCGCTCAACCAGGGTGACGAGAGCAGGGTCGAGATAGCTGAGATTGTGGGGAAGCTGGGAGCCATCGTAATCAATGCGCAGGTCGGTAACATAGGCATTGAGCAAGGAAGAAAAATCGCTGGCTTCTAACAGGGCAGACTGGCGATCGCTTGCAGGTGGCCTGTAGCCTGCCGCAATGCGGCGAATAAGCTTGTCGGTGTAGCGTCCTTCTGAGCCATTCCACAGGTCGTCACTTAGCCACTGTTCTTCAATCAGGCGATCGATGAGGCTGCGTATCGTGTTGGCGGCATACTGCACCTGTTCTGGGAACGTGTCGAGCTGCGATGGGGGAATGCGGTTGATGGGAGCAATGCCCAGCCCAACCTCTCCGTCTCCCAACCGAGGACTATGATGAATGTCATATAAAGCCGCCAAAATCGACTTGTGAATACCAACTCGAATGGCTTCGAGTAAGTAAAAGTAATTGCGTTGATCGGGTGCGAGTTCTTTCATAGCACCTGTGAAGCAGAACCTTATAGAGAACGACTGAATTTAAGCAAAATCTGAACGATACTAAAGACGTTCAGATTACCAATACACCAGTGTATGTCGCTTCCGTTTGAATCTTCAGATCAGCCGTCAGATCAATCTTCAGATCCAGGTTCAGAATTATTGCCCCGGATGAAATTATTGCCCGATGTGTTGGACGACGTGCGGTTGGTGGCAACCGACATGGACGGCACATTGACCCGCCGAGGTTATTTTTCCGCTGATCTCATGGCAGCCCTTCAAGCTCTCCAGGGAGCCAATATTCATGTTCTTGTGGTGACCGGACGCTCCGCCGGGTGGGTCAATGGTCTGGTCAGCTACTTGCCGATTGCGGGGGCGATCGCCGAAAACGGGGGGCTGTTTTTCTCTTCAGAAGACGACTATCGCCTCATCGCTGATTTGGGCAATTTGCCTGAGCATCGCCAGAAGCTGACGGCCACATTTCAACACCTCAAGGGCACGTTTCCCAATCTCAGAGAAGCCCTAGACAACGCCTTTCGCTTCTCTGACTGGACATTTGACGTGAGCGGCTTGTCGCAACCTGATCTCGCCGAACTTCAACACCAGTGCCAATCAGAGGGCTGGAGCTTCACCTACAGCAATATTCAGTGCCACATCAAGCCCGCCCGACAAGACAAGGCCACCGCACTCCAGCACGTATTGGCAGAAGATTTTCCAGGCATTTCTCCCCAGTCTGTAATTACCATCGGCGACAGCCTCAATGACGAAAGCTTGTTTAACCCCGCTGTCTTTCCTCGGTCGGTCGGCGTTGCCAACCTGCGTGAGGTGAGCGATCGCCTGACCTACACTCCCACTTACATAACCGCTGGTTCGGAGGTCGATGGCTTCTGCGAATTGACGAAAGCAATTCTGGCAAATTGCGGATGATTGATGAAGGGAAGGGCGATCGCCCTTCAAACGACGAGGAAGCAGCGAATCGTCTGGGTTGAACGACCCCTTCGTAGTAGCCCTTCGTAGGAGATTGACTTGCAATCAGATGCTTAGGCCGCAGAGACCGATCAGCCAGCCCCTAGCAGCGAATCCATTTGGCCAGAAACCTCTCCGATCGAACCCATTGCATCAACACTCTTGAGAATTCCTTTTGCACGATAGTAGGGCAACAGTGGTGCTGTCTGAGCATGATAAGCGTCAAGGCGAGTCTTCACGGTTTCCGGATTGTCGTCTGCGCGACGCTTAAACTCGTTAGAACCGCAAACATCGCAAATTCCTTCAGTCTGAGGTCGCTTAAACTCGTCGTGATACCCTTCACCGCACTGGGCACAGGTAAATCGCCCGGTAATACGCTGCACCAAAATATCGGTGTTCACCTGAAATTCAATCACACGATCTAGGTTGTCTGACTCTTCAGCCAGCATCTGGTCAAGGGATTCTGCCTGGGCGATCGTCCGGGGAAACCCGTCGAGAATGAATCCGTTTTTGCAGTCGGGCTGTGCGATTCGCTCTTTAATCATCTGCACCATGACATTGTCAGGGACTAGTTTTCCTGATTCCATGATGGCTTTGGCTTGCTGCCCTAAATCAGACCCAGAAGCTACAGCAGCTCTCAACATATCTCCAGTAGAGAGTTGAACAATGCTGTACTCACGCTGTAGTCGAGTGGCCTGCGTACCTTTTCCGCTTCCAGGTGGCCCGATAAAAATCAGCTTCATGGGTTTGAATTCTCTTTTTTTACAATTAATCTAGGGACAAGCCTCGTCTGACAAAACTCATCAGATTTCTCATGGAAAAAGTTCCAGTTATCAATCTAGACGAGGTCTCAATGGCGTCATTGAACAGAGGGAAACTTGGAGGAGAAAAGTGCGGCTAGACGTCGTTTAATGCACACCCTACGCCATCATTTTTCTTCCAGATCCTCAACTATACAGCAGAGCCTACCCTGAATTTAAGTCAGGTGACTGATTCAATCTCTCACCCTTCAGCTAACCAATCTCCGCTGCCAACATCTAAATCTAAAGGGTCATACCCAAGTCATCAAGGCAACTCTTAGAGAAATGGCTAAGCACGATGCGGCGGAGTCAGTTTTGTTTGTTAAGACTCCTTTGTTTGTTAAGACTCCGCATGTGCGATCGCCATCCACACCCGCAGCACCTCAGCCACACTCCAGGCTTGCGCAAAACATCCCCGTGGCGTGTGGGGTGGGTCACCATCAAAGATTTCGCTGATGGTTCCTAGTCCTGCCCCGGTGAGATGGTTGGCGATCGGTTCTAGCATTTGTTGTGCCTGCTTAGGGTCTCCATAGACTCGTAGATGAGCCTGCACATAAGGCCCTAGCAGCCATCCCCACACGGTGCCTTGATGATAGGAGGCGTCACGCTCTGCCGGAGTGCCCTTGTAGTAACGGTGATAATCCGGATCGGTCGAGGCGAGCGATCGCAAACCATGAGACGTGAGCAGCTCGCGTCCGACCATATTAACCACCTGCTGCTGTTGTTTTAGCGGCAGGAGAGGAGCCTGTGCATGTGCCGCGTTAAACGGCAGAGAAACGGCAAAGATTTGGTTAGGCCGAAAACTCGTATCATTCCCCATGGGAGAGTCAAGCACATCGAAACAATAGCCGTTCACCGGGTTCCAAAATCGCTGAAATCCCTCGCGAGTTTGCTCGGCCAAAACATCATACTCAGTCGAGGCATATCCTAACTGCTTGGCAAACAGCACCATAGACTTCAGCGCGTTGTACCAAAGTGCATTGACCTCAATCGGCTTCCCTAGTCGTGGAGTCACCACCCAGTCGCCAATCTTGACATCCATCCACGTGAGCTGGCTACCTGACTCTCCCGCATAGATAAGGCCATCCGTTTTATCGAGATGGATGTTGTATCGCGTCCCTTTCACATGCCAGTCGATTACCTCTTGCAGAGCCGGATATAGGTCTCTCAACAGCTTTTCGTCTCCGGTCGCCTCGTAGTAAGCGCGCATGGCTTCAAAATACCAGAGAATCGCGTCTACGGTATTGTACTCAGGCGTTTGACCCCGATCGGGGAAGAGATTTGGCAGCATTCCCTGGCTGAGGTAGCGAGCAAAGGTGCGAAGAATCGGACGAGCCACGTGCGGTCGCCCGGTTGCGATGGTCAGCCCAGGCAGACTAATCATCGTGTCTCGACCCCAGTCGTTGAACCAAGGATAGCCGGCAATGATAGTCTTCCCTTCCGGTTCTTGCTCAGAAGGACGATTGACAATAAATTGATCCGACGCCAGCACTAACTGCTGAATCCATGGGGGAGTGTGTTCTAGGTCATGGGCCGTTGCGGTTTGCCATGCCCGCAAGAGCGATCGCTCATAGGCTTGGCGATCGGCCAACGTGACCTTGCCATCAGTTAGCGGATCAGGCCGCGTGCTAGCCGTAAAGGTTAGAGATTCACCAGGATCAAGCGTGGCCTTGACTGTCGCAACATGCAGGTGATCTTCCGAGCGCCCTGTTCCTCGAAATTGCTCACTTGCCAAGTCAAAATTGTGGTACCAATGCCGCTCAGGAAACACACGCCCACGTTCGGTGAGCAAATAAAGCGGTGTAGCCTGCTTAAATGCCGTCACCCGAATTCCTTTTCCTACAGTCTCCGGCTTTGACTCCGAGTTTTCAAATGGCTCAATGACCCAATTTCCTAGGGTCGCCCCCCCATGATGATTTCGATAATTGACCAAAGCCTTGAGATACAGCAGCACCGAAAAGCTGCCTCGCTCTAGCGTATAGCGAACATAGGTGGTATTTTCACCCTGCTGCATCCAGATTTGCTTTTTGAGGATGGCATCAGAAAATGCATAGCGCCACGTCGGAATTTTGCCATCGAGATAAAACTGCTCAATATAGTGATGCCCTTCAGGATTCACAATGCCATCAGCCCATCGGTTACTACACAGGCTGTAAATTTGATTGCGGTAAATAACCGAGTCATCGAGCTTCGTCAACATCAACATCCGGCCAACTGGTGGTTCCAGAGCTGCAACCAGAATGCCGTGATAGTGACGGGTGAGAATTCCTGCTACAGTGCCGCAAGCGTAGCCCCCAATGCCGTTAGTGACAAGCCACTCTCGCTGTTCTGCGATGTGCAGATCACCACAAATTTCGCGTCCAAATTGAAAGGTCATACTTAACGGAACCTGGCAGACGACTGGAAACTCGTGTTTCCTATGAGAAACTCCAAACCGTTAGGGAGCCCAGGGGTAACGATTCAACAAGATTCAGACCCCTGACACAGGGTGCCCCCATATTAATGTACAGATAATGTACAGATTAAGTTATTCATCAATGGGCTCATCAATCCTAAACCAAGACATTGACCTATCGTGTCATCTGCGCTCCCCTACGATAGGGTAAACGGCTCAATAACAACTGACTTCGCCGCTTATTTAGCTTCCTCAGCCGTTGAGGACTCAATATCCATAGCAGTCTCACATGAATTGTGAAATAGATTTGTGAGGGGTGGGGCGGGCAGTGCCCGCCC
>JBARXP010000367.1:0-28090 GCA_049647405.1 Elainellaceae cyanobacterium
CCCCCACAAACAGACTACACAAAGACTACCGCGAAAATATCTACTTCACATCCGACTGGGGAACCACAAGCTCATCCCCTGATTGGGGCAATTCTGACAAGGAGCGACAGACCTGAGACAATTGAGGAGAAACGCACTGGGCACATCTATGGCAACTTCACCAGGTTTGGAGATTCAACGTGAAGCTCAATCTGAGGCTCTGTTTCAGATCGTGCAGCAGTTTCAAAATTTGTTGGGAGACGATCGCGTCACGGCCTGGGATGTGGCTCAGCCAAGTTTAATTGCTCAAGCTGACCAGGCGATCGCCCCAAGTCACCATCCGGCCTGTATTCTTTATCCCCACACTCCAGAAGAGTTAGCCGAAGCTGTCGCCTATGCCCACGCCCATCAGTGGACGGTGATGCCCTTGGGGCACGGCAGCAAGCTCCACTGGGGCGGGCTGGCAAAGCCCATCAACATCCTTGTGAGTACGGCTCGGCTCAATCGTCTGATTGACCATGCGGTTGGCGATCTCACCGTAACGGCAGAAGCAGGCATGGGCTTTGCCGATATCCAACAGCACCTCCAAGGCGAACAGCAGCAGTTGGGGCTTGACCCCAGCTTTGGCGATCGCGCCACCTTGGGCGGTATTGTCGCGACGGCAGATACGGGCTCTTTGCGACAGCGCTATGGAGGAGTTCGGGATATGTTGATTGGCCTGTCGTTTGTGCGGGCTGATGGTCAGATCGCCAAGGCTGGAGGTCAGGTGGTCAAAAACGTCGCAGGCTATGACTTGATGAAGCTGATGACCGGAGCTTACGGAACCTTAGGCATCATCACTCAGGTGACTTTTCGGTTGTACCCCATCCCCCCGGCGTCCCAGACGATTTTGATAACGGGAGAGGCCGAGGCGATCGCCACTTTAGCCGATCAGATCGCTGTGTCAACGCTGACCCCGACCCAGTTTGATCTGCTGTCTCCGGCTCTCGTGCAGCGGCTAGAGATCGGGAAAAGCATGGGGCTATTGCTGCGGTTTCAGAGCATTGCCGTCAGCGTGGAGCAACAGGTGAGCCAAGTGCAGGCGATCGCCCATAGTAATGACCACAGTACAGACCACAGCGCTGAAACTCGCTCTCCCTCAGATGCCACAAAGCTTCAGACCACGCTGCTCGACCCAGACGAGGAACAGAATCTATGGAGACGATTGCGAGAAACGATGGACTCTGGCCCCTACTCAGTTCCTATCACCTGCAAAATAGGAGTAGAGCCGCGTCACGCCGCGATCGCCCTCACCCACCTTGAGGCCGCACTGCCAGCCGAGGCCATCGGTCAGCTTCATCGCAGCAGCGGCAGCGGCACCCTGCGCCTCGAAGGAGAGGCGATCGTTCCCCAAGCGATCCTGAAACTCCGGCAAATCTGCGAATCCTACGGCGGCTACTTAACCCTGCTCGAAGCGCCCCCCTCCTGGAAACGCCAGATCGATGTCTGGGGGTATCCCGGCAATGCCTTGCCCCTGATGCAGCGCATCAAACAAGAGTTTGACCCCGAGCATCGGCTCAACCCAGCTCGCTTTGTGGGAGGTATCTAGTGAAAATCGGCATCCTGAAATCTTAAATTTTATGACTCTCCCCTCACTCCCGAGACCCCAACCTTCACCCCCTGACTCCTAACTCCTCTCTCCCCACTCCCGACTCCTCCCTCCCCCCTGTTCGTCAACCGCTTTCCTGAAGGCTCTTGGAATTCATGGCTTCTGACTCCAACTCTGCTCCCATTTCACCCGCTCCAGTTTCACCCGCTCCAGCGATCGCCAAAATAGACCTCGACACCGGGGCGATCGCCTCAATGCCTTCCCCTTCAAACGGATTTGACCCTCAAGATCCTCCCGATCCTGACCTGATCAACGCTTGCGTCCACTGCGGCTTTTGTCTCACCACCTGCCCCAGCTATCGAGTATTGGGCACAGAAATGGACTCTCCCCGTGGGCGCATCTATTTGATGCAGGGCATTCATGAGCAGGCCGTCCCCTTTTCGAAAACGGCGGCTCAGCATTTTGACACGTGCCTCGGCTGCCTTGCCTGCACTACGGCGTGCCCTTCGGGTGTGCAGTACGACAAGCTGATTACGGCCACTCGGCCCCAGGTCGAGCGCAACCATCCTCGAAATTTGGGCGATCGCCTGTTTCGCCAGCTCATTTTCAATCTATTTCCCTATCCCAAACGGCTGCGGCCTCTGCTGGCTCCCCTGGCGATTTATCAGCGTTCGGGGCTGCAAACCTTAGTGCGATCGACGCCGCTGCTGCAAAAACTGTCGCCTCGGCTGGCGGCGATGGAGTCGCTGCTGCCTGCTGTCACCGACAAAGCCTTCAAAGATACCTTGCCTGAAGTGATTCCGGCTCAGGGCGAAACCCGCTATCGGGTTGGGATGATTTTGGGCTGTGTGCAGCGGCTGTTTTTTTCTGATGTCAACGAAGCCACGGCGCGGGTGCTGTCGGCCAATGGCTGCGAAGTGGTGGTTCCTAGAAGCCAGGGCTGCTGCTCGGCGCTGCCCAGCCACCAAGGCCAGGAAGCCCAAGCCCAAGAACTGGCTCGTCAGATGATCGACTGCTTTGAAGCGGCTCAGGTCGATTTCGTCATCATCAATGCGGCGGGCTGCGGCCACACGCTGAAAGAATATGGTCATATTTTGCGCCACGACCCGGAATATCATGAGCGGGCGATCGCCTTCTCTAGCAAAGTTCGTGATGCTCAAGAGTTTCTGGCTGAGGTGGGGCTGACGGCTCCTCTGTCTCCCCTCCAAGACGAGCCGCTGAAGGTGGTCTATCAAGATGCCTGCCATCTGCTCCACGGTCAGAAGATTAGCCTCCAGCCGCGTCAGTTGCTGCGCCAAATACCAGGCGTTGAGCTGTGTGAACCCATCGATGCGGCTTTGTGCTGCGGCAGCGCGGGGGTTTACAACATGCTTCAGCCAGAGGTAGCTGAAGAACTGGGTCAGCAAAAAGCAGAAAATCTAGTCAATACCGGAGCCGACCTGATTGCGTCGGCCAATCCGGGCTGTGCGCTCCAGATTCAAAAACATTTGGCCAGTCAAGGAAAAACGGTGCCGCTGACTCATCCGATGCAGCTTCTCGATCGGGCGATCGGCATGAATGGTGCTGCCGCTGGCTCCCACCCTGGCGCAAAATGAGTCTTACCCTGGAGGCAGCATCTCCTGCCGCAACCTTGCGAAAATGGAATGACCGGATGCATGAAGCAGGTTTTAGATTAGGCCACTCTTATGACGATTAAAGTTCTCTTATCGAAAGCATTAAGGGTTGCCGGGGTCTTCATTTTTGCCCTAGTTTGGCTTTGGCTGTTGGCAGAACCCGCTTCGCCGCTTTAGTTGCAAGAGGCGATCGCCATTCGCTGCCATGCCTCAGTCACGATCTCGCTGAGTAAACGCCGCTCTTCCCAGTCAAGCATCTGATGATCGGCCAGCATTTCGGCCTGCAATTCTTCGATGGTTTGGCCTCGACGCTGAGCCGCACGAACGACTCCGGCGATCGCGCCCGCAATCAACGCCTCATTGACTGGCTGCGTATTTTTAAGACGACTCTTTCGACCTTCTATGGTTGACGACTGAGTTGACGTTTCTGAAGATGTCTTATTTTCTGGTTCGTTCTTTTTTACTGGCTCGTCCTGACTTACCGACATCAATTGAAATTGACCCCTATTGTCTCCTTGACTCATCGATTCCATCACAAAACCATGGTTTGGCTTGCTCAGATTACAATCTAGTCTGCTCAGACTACAAATAAAGGACGGATTTTCAGTAACCTGGTTTACAGGCCAGACACTCTGAATTGATGTGTTCGTCGATAGCAGCCGCGCCAGCGACTCATCGCCAGAAAGTTCTCGAAAGTTCGTAGAGATGGGATAATTCATACCTGCCAGTACTTGGCGTTGTGCGTTTTAAAACATTTTCAACAAAATCTGATCTTGAATCTATATCGTATTTTAAGAATTGTAAAGTTTCTTAGAGAAGAATTTGGCTAAAGCAATCAGGTTTCATATCGTAAGAGGCGATTGCCTGATCCAAATCTTCGAAGCGTTTGAGTCGTAATCATGCATTTACAGCATTCACAGTTCTGATGAAAGAAATTCTTTATCTGGAGATCCCAACCCCTGACACGTCTGCTGTCTGCCACTGGCTACAGCATGACTTTAGGGTGAATAAAGGGGTGATCAAAGCCACGCCAGATGGTATTCGGATACTCCAGGCGGAGGGCGTATTTCCGAAAGAAAGTCATTCAGACTCCAGAGCAGATCACGCGTCAGAGCAGCCTCAATCTCAGGTTCAGTCTCAATCTGCGGCTCACCCATCGACTGACGATACGGTTCATGACTCTACAGAAGATAAACCGTCTATGCCTGATGCAGGGGCGATCGCCACTTCTCCTGGCGAGCTGTCAATTTTTGTTTGGTCGGTGCAGCGGACGACCTATCTAAAAGCCTTTCGGTGGGGTTCAGAGCGCCTGCCCAGAGAGGAGCAGTGGATGAGTCGCCTGACTCAGGATCTGCGTCACCAGTTTCCCCATCACTATCCTGAGCCTCCAGAGATTGATTTATCTGAGCAGACTATTTTTGAAGCGCTGAAGCCCCACTATCCCAAAACGGTGAAGTATTTTCAGCGGATGCCCAACGGCGAATATGACCTCAACCGCGTCTACTGGTGGGAAAAGCGGTGGCGGGAAGGGGTGCGATCGCCAAAATCTCCTCAGACGGTGATTCAGAAAGTTGTAGGGACTTCCAGTTCATCGGGTCATGGTTCTTCTGCCCAACCCTCTTCTGCCCAGCCTTCTTCTGCCCAACCCCCTTCGGCATCGAACGATTCTGACGCGCCAGATTCCTTTGATATTGTTTACGTCGGTGGAGCCCTGGGTGTGATTCATGCCGCAGTCATGGCTCGGCTGGGCTATCGGGTGCTGCTGATCGAACGGCTGGCCTTTGGCCGCATGAACCGAGAGTGGAACATCTCGCGGGCAGAGTTCCAAAGCCTAATCGATTTGGGCTTATTCACTGCCGAAGAGTTTGAGTCTCTGATTGATCGAGAATATGTAGACGGGTTTCATAAGTTTTTTGATGCCAACAATCCATCGCGGGCTAAGGCTCCGATTCTCTACACTCCCACGGTGTTGAATGTGGCGATCGCCTCTGACAAGCTGCTGCGCATGTGTGGCGATCGGCTCAAGGCGGCGGGAGGCGAGATTTGGGATCAGACTGAATTTGAGCGAGCTGACGTGAGTGCCGATCAGGTGACGCTGCACGCGCGCCACCTGCCGACCGATACGCCTCGCGTGGCTGAGGCACGGCTTTTGGTCGATGCCATGGGCACCGCTTCTCCGATTGCGTGGCAGATTAACCAAGGCCGCGCCTTCGATAGCGTTTGCCCGACGGTGGGCGCGGTGATTTCAGGCGGGTTTGCGCCCGAAGTGTGGGATTCCCACTATGGCGATGTGCTCAACAGCCACGGCGACATTTCTCGCGGACGGCAGCTGATCTGGGAGCTGTTTCCGGGGGGCGGAGACGACCTGACGTTTTACCTATTTCACTACCACGAAGTTCATCCCGACAATCCCGGTTCTCTACTGGAAATGTACGAAGATTTCTTCCACATCCTGCCCGAATATCGCCGCTGCGACATGGATAAGCTGACCTGGAAAAAGCCGACCTTTGGCTACATTCCCGGCCATTTCAGCACTCAGGGGGGCGATCGCACGGTTGCCTTTGATCGACTGGTGGCGATCGGAGATGCCGCCTCTCTCCAGTCGCCTCTGGTGTTTACGGGCTTTGGCTCCCTCGTGCGCAATCTAGGACGATTGACTCACCTGCTCGATACGGCGCTCAAGCACGACTTGCTCGAATCTCATTACCTCAACCAAATTCGCGCTTACCAGAGCAACATTGCAGTGACCTGGCTGTTTTCAAAGGGTATGATGGTGCCCACCCACCGCCACATTCCCCCAGCCCGGATTAATTCCATGCTCAATACCTTTTTCGGGGTGTTAGAGCGGGAGCCTGCCCAGGTCGCCGACAACTTCATCAAAGACCGCGCAGGCTGGCTTCCCTTTAACCGGATGGCGCTGCGAGCTGCCCTCAAAAATCCAGCGCTACTCGTCTGGATTTGGCAATTGGCCGGAGCCAAAGACTTTATTCGCTGGATTGGCAGCTACCTGACATTCACCTTATTTGCCTTGCTGGGCTGGCTCTTTAAGGGGTTGCCAGCCTTTACCCAGTGGCTCCAGCCCTGGCTCGAACCTCGGATTCCGTCCCTTTATTTTTCCTTGTTGGCCCAGAGCTATGCCCTGGTCTACAGTGCCGGACAGCCCCAATCGTTGAGAAAACCCCCAGCCCCAACGGCCAAGAGAGGTTCTCCTGCCGCTGCATCAACGTCTTCAGGCCAGACGCCAAAGAGCCAGACGCCAAAAAGCCAAACGCCATCTAGCTCTGGTTCGTCAAAGTAATCGGTGGCTGCTGAGCCGATGTTGAATGAACGGTGCCAATGCGACAGCTCTGGGCATAGCCCTGGTGTCGCAGAGCCTCAAGACAATCGCTGAACTGGTCAATAGGGACTGAAGCCAACAGCCCGCCGGAGGTTTGCGGGTCAAACAAGATCGGAAACAGCGGATGAGCCTGGTTTAAGGAATTTTCTAGGAAGGCTGCGGTTGCGCTGACATTTTGGTCATGCAGCGAACTAAACAGCCCTGCCTTGAGGATGGCGTCAACCCCTGTCAGGTAGCGAATTGCGTCGAGTTCAATCTCTGCCGACACCTGAGACGGACGCACCATTTCGAGCAAATGTCCCAGCAAGCCAAAGCCCGTAACGTCGGTGCAGGCCGTTGCTCCATATTTCTGCAAGATGGCGGCTGCGGCCTGGTTAGACTGGAGCATCATGGCGATCGCCCCTTCGATCCAGCGGCCTTTGGCCTTAAGCTGCATGTCTGCCGCAAAGAGCGCACCTGTGCCCAGCGGCTTCGTCAGAATCAGCGCATCTCCCGGCTGCATTCCTGCCTTGCGCAACAGAGAGGGTGTGTCTTCTGAATTCTGAGCATTCGACACCAGTCCGTTACAGGACAGTCCTAGGGCAAGCTCGTCTCCTTCTACCGTATGTCCTCCAATCAGAACAGCTCCAGCCTGCTGTAACACCTGCAAGGTGCCTGAGAGTAATTGATAGAGGGTGGCTTCGAGCTGCGGTTCAGCCGCGTGGGGCAGACTGGCGATCGCCAATGCGCTGTGGGGCGTCACGCCCATGGCAAACAGATCGCTGAGACAGTGATGGGTGGCAATTTGCCCCATCAAAAACGGGTCGCTGACGATCGCCCGAAAATAGTCCACGGTTTGAATCAGAGTTGTTGCTTGGGGAATGGCGATCGCCGCTGCATCGTCAGGGGTGTCGAGCCCCATGAGAATATCGGCAGCCTCAAAGCCATCGGGAAACTCGTCTTGAAGTCGGCGCAAGACTCGTTGCAGTGACGAACTGCCGACCTTTGACGCACAGCCCGCACAGTACATGGCAGGCATTGCGGGTAACGAGGGCGGCGTCGAAAATGCCGTGAATTTTGGCGGCGATGGCTTGGCAGCGGGTAAAGACATCACGGTGTCGAGATTGCTGAAGCGATCCATAAATTGGCGATCGATGCGGTCTTTCCAGCGCCACAGCCACCCAAATGGCCCCAGAGTCGCCCATCCTCGGGAGGCGACCGCGCGCCCATAGCCCGTGCCCACCAAAATCAAAAACTGCTTTTGAGGATGAAATGGCTTCAGCGGCTGATATTGCACGGCACGGCGCAGATTTTCGTAGAGCGGCTGACCCATGCGCACGGCAAACACACCCGCCTTTGGCCGAGGATGATTCACCATGGTGGCGATGTCGCCCGCCGCAAACACCCGTGGATGCGACACCGATTGCAGGGTGTCTCCCAGTTGAATGAATCCCTGTGAATCGGTCGCCAAGCCTGATTCTCGAATCCAGGCGGCAGCCGACGCCTGGGTCACCCAAAAGACGCGATCGCACTCCACCTCAAGCCCCGACTCACACACGACCCGGCGAGAGTCCTCTCGATCCATGTCTGGATTTGAATGGGATGCAGGCTTAATTGCGGTCACGGTTTCGCCCAGATGGAGCCGAATACCCCGCTGTTTCATCAGCCGTTCAAAAATGCGCCGCATTCTTGGATTGCGTTTGGGCAACAGTTCCGTTCCCCGCTGAAAGAGATGAATTTCGACTTGAGCCTCCGACACATCCGGCTCATGGATCGAGAGGGGAGACAGAACGACCTCGTCGGTTTGATCCAGCGCTCCGACTTTATAGAGCCGCTCTAGCCGTGCTTGAACCGACAGAGCCAGCTCCACGCCTCCGGCTCCGCCGCCGACAATGCCGACGCGAAAGGGCACGTTAGGGGCGATCGCCATCTTTTCTGGAGATTCCGAGTGAGCTGAGTGAGCACTCACGTGAACCCGACTCCGCGCCTGCTCAAGCACCTGATTCCACTGGTCGAGAAACTTGGAAATCGGCTTCACCGGGATGCCATACTCTGTCGCCCCCGGAATCTGACTGGCCGCTGGGGTGCTGCCAATGTCGATGGAGAGCGTGTCGAAGGCAATGGGCGGATGCTGGGCACAACGCACCTGCCGCTGTTCTAAATCTAGCCCGATGGCTTGATCCACAACTAGCTGCACTTGAGCCAGTTGGCACAGGGGCCGCAAATCGATATGGCACTGGTCGTAGGTATACAGCCCTGCGACAAACCCCGGCAACATGCCCGAATAGGGAGTGTGAACCACATCTGAAATCAGCGTCAGCCTGACTCCGGGCACCGGATTCATCGCCCACAGGCGGAGGGCGATCGCATGGCTATGACCGCCGCCGATCAAAACCAGATCATGGGTAATAGAGGTCGAGGCTGCCTTCATCGTTGCGTTCATCATTAAGGGGCGATTTGGGAGTATCCCGGTCGTTCGTCGCAGTATATTTCTGGGAATCTTAGAGGAAATGTCAATTCAACCGTTTTTTATTACTTTTTCCTCTAGAACTATCTCGTCAGGTCTATGCCTCTACCATTTTCACGCAGGTGGCACTGGGGTGCCTTCGGAATTGCAACGTTTTTGCTGCTGCTGGGGGTTGGGTTATGGCGGCGCAACTTAGCCCAAGACCTTTCCCCATCGATTCCCCTCGCCCCTCCTCTGCCTCAAGATCCGTTCATTCAGGTGTATTTTAACCAGTCTGCATCGGCTCTCTACACCGATCCCTATCGTCAACAAGAAAGGCTGGGCGATGACCTAGAGGCCGTCATTGTGGAAGCGATCGCCACGGCTCAATCTTCGATCGACGTAGCCGTGCAAGAACTCCAGCTACCTCGGGTTGCCCAAGCCCTGCGCGACAAGCAAGCGAGCGGGGTGCGGGTGCGGGTGATTCTCGAAAACCAGTACAGCACGCCCCCCAGTCAGCTCACCCCCCAGCAGATTAGCAAACTGGATGAGCGCGATCGCGCCGACTATCAAGAATTTCTCTACTTTGCAGATATGGATGGCGATCGCCACGTTACCGCCGCAGAAATTGACGAACGAGATGCCCTTGCCATGCTCAAAGCCGCGAGAATTCCAATCATCGATGATACGGCAGATGGTTCTAAGGGTAGCGACCTGATGCACCACAAATTTGTCGTCATCGACCAAAGCCGTGTCATTGTTGGGTCGGCCAATTTTACATTGAGCGGAACGCACGGAGATTTCACGTCTCTCACCAGCCTCGGCAACGCCAATCACATGTTGAGCATCGAAAGTGGAGAACTCGCCCAGATCTTCAGCCGCGAATTTGAGCGCATGTGGGGCGACGGCCCCGGCGGTGCAGACGATAGCCTGTTTGGCTTGCAAAAGCCCTACCGCTCTGCCGAAACCGTGGCGATCGCCCCTAGCTCCTCCATCACCGTTCAGTTTTCGCCCTCCTCTGCCAGCCGCTATAGCTGGGAAGACAGCACCAACGGCCTCATCGGTCGCACCCTTGACCGGGCTGAGTCCTCTATTGATCTGGCGCTCTTTGTCTTCTCTGACCAGCCCCTGAGCGACAAGTTAGAGCGGCGACACCAGTCTGATGTCTCAATTCGTGCCTTGATTGATGCGGGCTTTGCCTACCGCGACTACAGCGAAGCCCTCGATATGCTGGGAATTGGACTAGTGAGCGATCGCTGCGTCTACGAAGACGGAAACCACCCCTGGATGCGTCCCCTGGAGACGGTGGGCGTGCCGCAACTGGCCGATGGCGATGTTCTGCACCACAAGTTTGGCGTCATCGATCAGCGGGTTGTCATCACGGGGTCACAAAACTGGAGCAACGCTGCCAACCACAGCAATGATGAAAACTTGCTCGTGATCGAAAACCCCACCGTTGCGGCTCACTTTCAGCGCGAATTCGATCGCCTTTACTCCACGGCCAGCCTGGGTATTCCTCCCTGGCTGAATGATAAGGTTGGCGATCGGCAGCAGCAATGCGGGCTTTGAGCCCATTATCTAGACTTGGGCGCAGGCACTTTTCTCTCAGCATCTAATTTAGGCCGTTGAATCTTTAGACCGTTGAATCACCTGTGCGCGTGCATGGGCTGTTTGAGGTGCCTGCATTGTGCGACTCCAAAGAAAGCCCTTCGATGAATCCGCCGTGAGGAGAATTTTTTGCTTGTGGCTTCGGGCAAGCGATCGAGAAATGCTCAAGAAAGGGTTTAATGAAAAGAAGGGTGTACGCTTCAAGAGACAAAGATCGGCTAAGTTCACTTATGTCGAGTTATGTAGACGATCTAAAGCCCCAAAAAAATATTGAGAGTTTACAAAAAAGACTAGGAGATCTGTATCATGTCTCCTCCAATATTGTGTCTCCTCCCATGTGATGGTCTTCTATCGTTCAAGAGTCTATCTGCCAAGCGTAAGATGGCCTCAAAACATGTGTGTATTTTCACGCTTTAGCCGGAAACAGGCGAATTAGAAGTGTAAAAATTGAAGAGCTGATATTTAGTCGGTCTTTATGTCTTTATATTTATCGGTTCTTACATAAGAGTGCTCACAGACTCATTTTCAGAAAGACACCTCTACTCTTGACATCGGGCACTCTCAACAAGCAAGGTTGGGGCAGCTGAG
This sequence comes from Elainellaceae cyanobacterium, assembly GCA_049647405.1. Lineage (GTDB taxonomy): Bacteria > Cyanobacteriota > Cyanobacteriia > CAKZMO01 > CAKZMO01 > CAKZMO01. The sequence goes on from JBARXP010000367.1 coordinate 11,139, forward strand.
GAGAATAGGCGCTGAATGGCTCAACTAGAAAGCCAAAAATTAAAGTTGTTGGTTGTAGATGATGAATCGGACAACCTCGACTTGCTTTATCGAACGTTCAGGCAAGACTTCAACGTATTTAGGGCCGATAGTGCGCCTAATGCGTTAGCAGTACTTGAGCAGGAAGGTGAGATGGCGATCATTATCTCTGACCAGCGCATGCCCAAAATGAAAGGGACAGAGTTACTGAGCCGAACAGTTAAGCAATTTCCTGACACGATTCGAATTGTATTGACGGGCTACACTGATGTTGAAGACTTAGTCGATGCCATCAATACAGGCAAAGTATTTAAGTACATCACCAAGCCATGGAATCCGACTGACCTAAAGAATATTGTTCGTCAAGCTTCAGAGACCTATTGCGCGATCAAGCGTCGAACGAATGAACTGCATCGAGCCTTGCGACGAGAGTCTGTATTCAACGCGATGATCACGGCGATTCGCGAATCGCTGGATTACCGTCAGATTTTAGAAACCACGGTGGAAACCCTGGGTCACACCCTGGCCGCAGATGCAGCAGTGTTGATTCCGGTTGATAGCTTCAACGCTGATGCTGAGCAGCCGTATCAATTTAGCGTGGAGCAGTTCATTTATCAGGCATCGTCTCTCCCAAAACTCGCCTCGAAGTCTAATCCATCCAATGCGAAAGGGTTAGACAGCGAGCGGAGTCCCGACGTGAACTCACCTCGTGTGGATTTGGCAGAGCAAGGGTGTGTAGACTCCAAAGCTGCTCTCATGCTGTCTGGCATCACATCTGGCATCACATCTGCCAACATCGAACCTCATCTGAGAGAGCTGCTGCATCCCACGTTACTCAGCGACGCTCTGAAAAATCGTCATATTCAAAACCAGCTTCTAGAACTCAACCATCACTGCTACGCTCAGCTTGTTGTTCCCTTGGTGTATCAGCAAGAGTCTCTTGCTATCTTGGCGCTCTTCAAAGCCGACACAACGACGACTTGGACTGATGAAGAACAGCGTCTTGTGAGCGATGTTGCTGAACAGGCCGCCCTGGCTATTTCTCAGGCTCGTTTGTACCAACAAATTCAGGAACAGACGCAGCAGATGCGAGACGAGTTGACGGTTGCCCAACGCATTCAAACTCATCTTTTACGCCAGTCGATTCCACAGATCGAAGGCATCAAAATTCAGGCTTGCTGCGCTCCGGCCCGAGAAGTCGGAGGAGATTTTTTTGAAATCTACGATCACCCCAATGGTGATGTTTGGTTAGCGGTTGGCGATGTTTCGGGTAAAGGAGTCCCGGCGGCTTTGTTTATGTCAAGCACGTTATCTGTGTTGAGGCGCGAGCTTTCGCAGGAGACTCCTCCGGCTCCTGATGAGGTGTTGCGCAACCTCAACAGTAATCTCTTAGATGGGCTGGTTGGCAGCAATTGTTTTATCACGTTGGCGCTAGCGAGCTATACGCCTGCCACTCGTCAGCTCGTTTACGCAAATGCTGGACATATTCTTCCAATGATTTTGCCAAGATCTCCATCTAGTCTGACCCATCAGACCTCACAGGTGTTATCAAATCCTGAAATCGAGCCCCAGTATTTGAAGGTGCGCGGCGTACCTCTGGGAATATTACAGACGTGGACGGCCACTTCAGAAACGCTCCAGCTAAGTTCGGGAGATACCTTTTTGCTGGCCAGTGATGGTATTACAGAAGCTAGGGTTTCCCCCGAGTGGTTACAAACGTTATCTTCAAAAGCGACGGGACGGGCAACACAAGCGGCAACACAGACAGAATCCGACGGTACAAAAGCCGACGGTACAAATTCGAGGGGGGAGGCGTTTGTGTCTCCCGCTATATCTCCAAGCGATCGCCCAGAAGGGTATCGCGATTATCAAATGTTACGACAGCAGGGACTTTGGCATCTACTCCGGCAACACCAAGCGGCTCCTTCTCTGGAGGCTGTACTGGCAAAAATTCAAGCCCATTCTTTGGGTCAAGAAGATGATCAGACCATTCTTTCGATGGAGATTTTGTAGTTCATGAGGACGGAGCTACACGTACCCAGCGATTTAAGATTTTTATCCATCGTAGAGCACTGGCTTTTGGGTTCTCTCAAAGCCGAGTTAGGCAATTCGGTGGATTGGCCTCGACAAGAGAGTCGATTGCGGCTAGTGCTGGTCGAAGCCTACTCTAATATCGTGCGTCATGCCCATCAAAACCAGCCCAATTTACCCGTCTTGATGCGATTAGAGCTAAGCGGTCGAGATATTTTGATTGAGCTTTGGGATTGTGGAAAAGGCTATGACCTTTCGACATATTTGCCTCCTAACCCAGGCGATCTCCAGGAGAATGGATATGGCTGGTTAATCTTAAACCGCCTCATGGACAAGGTAGAATATCGTCTCCAGGTCAATGGGCGCAACTGTCTCACCTTAGAGGCGAGCTTACCTCCCCATGAGTTTAGAGATGTCTACATAGAAGACTATTCTGTGCTAAACGAAAACTACCAAGACCAGTTTCTGCATGAGAATGGCTCCTCTCACATCGCATTATGCGACCCGGATGAGACAACTGAAACCGGGCTAGAGCGCGATGCCGATACCTTTGGCGATCGCCATTCTCCCTAGCCGTGATCGTTGAACCAGCCGAGTTTGCAATCAGCCAAAAGTTGAATTAGCCGACAGCCATCCCTTTACAGCCATCCCTTTATCGTTTGACACCGCCAAAACGGCGCTCCCGCTGCTGGTATGAAGATAAGGCTTGGTGAAACTCTGATCGATTAAAGTCAGGCCATAGAGTATCGGTGATGTAAAGCTCTGCATAGGCCGTCTGCCACAGGAGAAAATTGCTTAACCGCATCTCTCCACTCGTACGGATTAATAGGTCGGGGTCACAGGTGCCTGACGTATAAAGATGTTGAGTGATCACCGTCTCGTCGATATCTTCAGCCTCTAAATCACCTTGCTGAACTTTCTGGGCGATCGCCTGACAAGCCTGCACTAATTCTTGGCGGCCTCCATAATTTTTGGCGATCGTAAATTGGATTCCTTGGTTGTGACGAGTCGCCGACATGGCATCCTCAATCATAGACTGCAAGGTTTTGGGCAAATCGACCAGCCGTCCCACAAAGCGAATCCGTACCCCTTCTCGCACCATTTCATCGAGTTCTTGACGCAGCACACGCTCAAACAGCGTCATTAAAAATTCGACTTCTTCTAGGGGGCGACTCCAGTTTTCTGTCGAGAATGCATAGGCTGTCAGCGCCTGAATGCCCCAGTCGCTGCAACATCGAAGTAGTTGCTTTAGTGTATCTACCCCTTGACGATGACCCACGCTACGCGGCAGACCTCGGCGCGTTGCCCAGCGGCCGTTTCCATCCATAATGACAGCAACGTGCTGGGGTAGGCGATCGCGCCTTAAATCAGACGGTAACTCTTTCAACGCTGTTTGCTTAGTAGTCGTCATGCCTTCTCCAGAGAGACGTAACCTTTCCCGCTTCAAATTAACAGTTATATCGTGGTGAGCCTAGTTTGAGTTCTAGCTCATCGATCGCAATCAATCGATATGTTTATCACTTCAGGCCGACCGCGACTTTGACAAGAATGAAGTCTGAAATCTTCATATATTAATCAGGTGCCAGTCATTGCGACACACGAGCCTTCTAAACCTGACTACCGCCTCACTGTTCTATATTTCGCATCTATATCTCGTATCTATATCTCGTAAACAACCCCTGTAAATTGTGCCCAGAGAATGTTGCGAAACAACGGACTTGCCCAAGTTTGTGCGTGACGACTGATCTAAACGCGCCAGTTTTAGTCAAGCCATGCTTGAGTAAACGTAGACCCTGCACGACTCTATAGCCATAATCTACCTGGGGTTTATCGGGCGCAAGAGGCTCGTCCCTAGCGCTTATTTTTTTTGAACAGCGATATGAAAAAGTAGGCCACATAGGACACTGACGAAACAGCACCAGCGATTGCCCGTTGCCCGAGACTGCGCAACTGAGGCGAGACGACTTCGCGATCGCTCATTCGAGAAAAGCGCGATCGCAGCAACTCTCTGAGCTTACTACTCGTCAGTGGGCGGTTGAGCATACCCCGTTCTGCCATCGAGATCGACCCGGTTTCTTCTGAGACCACAATGCACAAACACTGCTCTACCCGCTCAGTAATGCCCATCGCAGCACGATGACGCGTCCCCAATTGGCGCGATGCACTGCGCTCTGAGATTGGCAAAATCACACTGGCCGCAACAATCCGAGAATCTCGAATCAACAACGCTCCATCATGAAGCAACGTTGTGGTCTGAAATATAGTTTGAATTAACTCCTTTGAGACCTCAGCATTAATGCGAACTCCTGGCACCGAAAACTCTCGCTCTTCAATGGGGCGGCTCGTCTCAAGAATGAGTAAGGCTCCAGTGCGGTTTTGCGAAAGTTCTTTGATTGCATCAACGATCTCATCAATCACATCATCAGATTTTGGTGCAATTTCACCTGATGCCTGAAAAAGCTGCAAAAAGTCGCCGCGACCTAGCTGTTCTAGAAAGCGACGAAACTCAGCCTGAAAGATAAACGCCATGGCTACCGCTGAGCCAACGACCATCTTATCCAACACAAAACTTAGAAGAGCTAGCCCAAGGGTGCGGCTCAAGGCGGCTGCGGTCATCAGCACAATTAACCCTCGGACAACCCAGAGGGTGCGCCTTTCACCGATGATAATCAGCAACACATAGGCGAGTCCCACGACAAGACCGATATCAATCGCATGAATCAGCAATGAATACGCCCAATTTTCAGTTGCTAACCATTGTCGTAAGAAAGAACCCATGTGATTGATAAGGAGTGATTCTCTGCTCCAGGTCGAGGGGTATGGTCAACCCCATCTGCTGATAACAACGGACAACCTTACATGTCGCAGCAAGCCAAATGTCGCAGCAAGCCAAATGAACCGCAATCCAATCTGGAACATCTCAGTATGCCTCAACTCAGCCAGAAGCGGCAGACCCTAGCGTCAAACGTTCCGGTAGCTGATCGTGACGAATTAAATCAAGATACGTTTCCCGATCGATGATAATGTTAGCCTCGCCCCCATTGACGAGCACGGCAGCCGGTCGAGAAATGCGGTTGTAGTTTGAGGCCATGCTGTAATTGTATGCACCCGTCCCTAAAACTACGAGGGTGTCGCCAGGTTCAGTTTTGGGTAACTGAGCTGACTGAATCACGATATCTCCTGATTCGCAGTGTTTTCCGGCTACGGTCACGCTCTCAGTCGCAGGGTGAGCCATTTTATTTGCGACCACCGCACGATAGACCGACTGATAGGTGATGGGGCGAGGGTTATCAGACATGCCCCCATCGACCGTAATGTACTGGCGAATCTCGGGAACCGTTTTCTGACTGCCAATGGTGTAGCCCGTCACGCAAGCAGAACCGATAATGGAGCGTCCAGGCTCAGCCAACAGTCGAGGCATGGGCATCTGGTGAGTCTCGCAGGCTTGCTTGACTGCATCACAAACGGCTTTCACCCATTCGTCAATACTCGGAGGATCATCAGCTTCTGTGTATTTGATGCCCAGACCTCCACCGATATCAAGTTCTTCTACGGGTAAGCCGTAGTGCTTGGCCTTCGACATCCACTGCGTCATTACGCCTGCTAGATCTTGGTGGGGCTGCTTTTCAAAGATCTGAGAGCCGATGTGGGCATGAAGGCCGACGCAGTGCAGGGAGTCTGACTGACTGACGGCTTGAAAGACTGACTCAATCTGATCGGGGTCAAAGCCAAACTTGCTATCAAGGTGACCTGTGCGAATGTATTCGTGAGTATGACACTCGATGCCAGGGGTGAGCCGCAGCATGATGCGTGCAGTTTTTGATATTTTTTGGGTTAGCTCGATCAGCGATCGCAGTTCTTGCCAGTTATCGACAACGATAGTGACATTGGCATCGAGGGCGAGCTGGAGTTCTTCTTGTGATTTGTTGTTGCCGTGAAAGTAGAGACGCTCAGCCGGGACGTGAGCTTGCAGAGCGGTGTAGAGTTCACCTCCAGATACCACGTCAATTCCTAGCCCTTCACTGGCGACGATCGCACAAATCGCGAGGCAATTCCATGCTTTTGACGCGTAGAGAACCAGAGACTCACCTTCGTAATATTGCTTAAACGCCTGCTCATATTGCCGACACGTTGTTCTCAGTGTCACTTCATCGACGATATATAGCGGCGAGCCAAATTGTTGAATGAGCTGAACGATGTCACAGCCGCCAATTTCAAGGCGATCGCCCTCAATGACCTGAGCGGTGAGCGGCATGAGCTGTTGATTTGGAGAGCTGGATGGGCTGTCATCTGTCGGCAAAAATTGCATTCCCGAGGGGCTTTGTCCTCTTGTTGTCGTTGATACCATGGGTCAATTTATCCTTAAAAGTCGTGCAAAACCAAACGTTATCGTTGTCTAGACCTAAACCTAATCCAGCCCATCTTTCATCATCGCATTCAATCCCCTTTCAGTAATCGTCATTCACAAGGCTATTTTTTGAGGGATCGAAGACAACCTTACTCTTTTCTCTAGACTCACTGTTTAAGGCTCACTGCTTAAGGCTGACTGCTTAAGGCTCACTGCTTAAGGCCCTTGAAAGATAGCCTCGTCTAAATCTTTACGGCTGAGTGCATATTGAAACATGCGATGAACATCACGAGAACCGTCTACGGCATTGATATATCGCACTCGCAGCGAATCAATTTCTAAAGAAATTTCTGCCTTCCATGTGGCTCGACTGACCACCCAGCAGTGACAATCATCTTTACTGCGCTCGCAGCCTTGAGATATGAGCCACTGTTCGATATCGGGAAGCGGATGATTGTAAAGGGGTGTATCTGGGGAGGGAAGAGTCATGGGGAACGGCACGTAAGTCTATTGGCACATGATCATAGCAAGTGAAAGGGATTACAACACATCAAAAGATTCCCTCAAACAACTGTATCAAACAGAAAGTTCACCCCGACTAATCCCCACTACAATCACCAGAACCACACAGCTAATGAAGGTCATGCCCAATAAAAAGAGAGCAAAGAGTTCTCCAGCCGACAATGGGCGATCGCTCGGATCAAGATATGCCGAGCGCGACTGATACGGCTGATCGGTTGAAGTTGGGCGAAAATCGTGAGGAATTTGAATGACCGAAAATCGCGAATAGCCATGTTTCAAATTATAGGTATTGCGACTCTCAGGATTGCTCAACACACCGTACGCTTCATTGAGCTGCTGAAACTTTTCTTTGGCGATCGCCTGTGGCAGATCTGTGGTGTCGGGGTGATATCGCTTACTCAGCTCTCGATAGGCTCGACGAATCATCTGGGGAGAGGCCCACGGAGAAATATTCAGCAAGGTGTAATGGTTCACACTATTCTGACTCACAGGCTGAGATTCTCTACGTTTAACGTGCTGGTTTACTGGTCATTTATTTATTGATTATAGGATTGAGCCTCCAACGATGGAGTCTTCAATAACGTCTAGATATTTAAAGTCTAGATTTAATGTCTAGATTCAATAACTTTTAGATTAAGCGGCTTCTAGAAGAGAGGCGCGCAACAGCCGAATTTGCGCTAACGTCACCACAACAGGAATGATCCGTCCATAATTTGTGGCGATCGCCCGCCAGCCCAGGTCGGCTACAAACCAAATCCACAGTGTAGGCCCCAACACGGCCAAGACACTGCGAGCCGCGCCATAGCGAGCTGCACTGAGGGCCATGCCCCGTTTTGCCATATGCAGTGCCATCCGCGACTGCACCTGAGTCAGCGCTGCTGCACCTCCCCGTGCTAAAGCCTGTTGGGCACCGTGGTATGTAGCTGTATGGAGAGCAAATTGACGGGCGATTTGCTGCAATAGCCAAGGCCGAATCACAGAACTGATGGCGATCGCGCCACTTCCCTTGAGCGCCAACCGCACCGGGTCTCGCAATAATGTATCGGGCAGTGAATCAGGAGTTTGAACGGTAGCGAGCGATCGCTGCACCTGCTGTGTCAAGACTGCCTGCTGCTCTTGAGGAAGCTTGTTCCATACGCGCTCCAGAGTATGCAGAAAGATTTCAGACTCTAGATCGGCGATCGCCCAGTCGTGGAGGTAGGAGATTTTGAGAAACTGGCACACGCGAATCAAAATGTCTCGATAGTCGATGGCGTGAGTTTGGCGCTGCAAGACGGTCAACCCATCGGCGGCTAAAAATCGAAATCGATGCTCTACATCGTCAATCCAGTGATGTCGAGGCTGACTTTGAACGTCAAGGGGGTCAAGCTTCATCGCATAATCTAACGGATTGAACCGCCGACAAAACAAAATGTCGGTAATTGTTTTGAGTTCTTCTTCCGTCGCCAGCTCAAGAGCCGAACGCAGCTCATTCATCCGCTTTGCCTCCCATCATGCCTTGCTCTTGACCTATCTTCTTATTAGTCTTTTTTTAGCCTGTACGTGCAGCTCACCAGAGTTTAATCTGCCCACTCTCAGCTCAAGCGAGAACTTTTCCCCATGCTCCCTTGTGGCACGCTTCATCACATCTAGTTTCATCTATTGTACTAATTGTGCAGCAATGAACTGTACCCAAAAGCGCTGATTTGTGACTTCCTATTTGCCTTTTCTGAGGAAACCCGATGATTGATATTGCTATTGTTGGCGCGGGTCTGACTGGTCTGACCTGTGCTCAATTGCTCCGTGGCTGGGGCTACACGGTTGCAGTGTTTGACAAATCGCGTGGATTGGGAGGTCGGGTTGCAACCCGGCGAGTGGGGCAGACCTGCTTTGACCACGGGGCGAGATGCTTGAGTCAGCAAGGAAGCCAAACTCAGCAGCTGATTGATACGCTACTCAACGGTGAACAATCGGCACAACCTCCTCAATTTCTAACAAATCAAACGTCTGAGCCTATCGAGCCTCCTGTTCTGGTGCCTTGGCCGCGATCGCCCCACCAGCTCCACAGTTCTGAGGATAACCAACCGCTCACGAGCGATCCCCATGAGTCTTCCCAAAGCTATGTGCCTATTGCGGGCATGACGGCGATCGCCAAGTTTCTTTCGAACGGACTCGATATTCGTCGTCAACATCGGGTTACGGGTCTGGATGCCAACCTCACCTCTCACTGCTGGGAGTTGAAAACCGATGAGCCATCGCAGACTATCGAACCTGCCCGAGCCGTTATTCTGACTCTGCCTGCTCCTCAGGCTGTTCCTTTACTGGAGCCTCTAGCAACTGTTGGACTTGAGTCGCCGTGGATAGAACAGGTGCGTGCCGTAGAGTTTGCGCCTTGTTTCAGCGTCATCGGCGGATATTCTGCTCATACGCTGCCGCTTCAGGCTGATCCCCAGACTGGTCTGCCTCTCTGGTCTATGGGCGATCGCCAGTGGGATGCTCTCCGCTGTGCTAACGACGAGATGCTGGCCTGGATTGGCGTCGATAGCAGCAAGTCTCGTGATGCGGGTGAACCGATTATGGTGTTTCAAAGCACCGATACCTTTGCCGCTGCCCATGCTGATGATCTAGATGTCGAGGCGGTGGGCGATCGCATTCTGAAACGGGCGGCTCATCTCCTGAATTGCCCTGCCCTCTGCGATCCCCAGTGGCGGCAGGTGCAGCGATGGCGCTACGCATTTTGCTGCAAGCCCCTCACCAATGCTACCCCTTATCTCGTAACTCAACATCCGCTGCTCTTGGGCTGCGCTGGTGACTGGTGCAGCGGCAGTCAACTTGAAGACGCACTCCATTCAGGACGGGCGATCGCCAACCACTTTCACCAAGCTTTAAAGCAGGCAGAATGAGCGGTCTATTTAGTGAGCGATGCGTTGATTGAAGAGGAGATTAATGGAATAGACCCCAAACGTACATAGGGCAGTGAGATAGCATAAACCACCTCACTGCCCTATTTCTAATGATCATTAACATTGCACGCTAATGCAGCAAACTCACTCAGAAACTTCGCCAATGCTTATATCGATCGGAGCGGGGAACGTCTGAAAATCAAGAGAAAAACTCTTGTGACCATACTTATAAACAGTTCTAATTCACCATCCCCCAGAACCCGTTAAAGCCTAGTCGTTGTCATCTTGATTGTTGTTGTTGTTGCTGTTGCTGTTGTTGTTGTCGTCATCGTTCTGGTCATTATCTGACTGACCACTGTTATTAAACGAACGGCGGCGACTAAAGCGCGAGTTAGAGCGCTTGCGGAACTTACGAGCGTAGGCTTGGTTTCGTAACGCTTTTTCTTTTTTAAGGTTGCGGCGTTTTGCCATCCTTGACCTCATTGAATGGGTGGGCAAAAAATTTACACATGGTTTTCCATTTTACAGAAATAACCTAAGTCAACATCACAATTATCAGAAGACTCTTTCTGAGTCTCCCGAAACGTTTGTCATATCGTCCTTTGCGGTCGCGTCTTGGCAAGCATTAACCATGCAAAGACAACGACGCAGCTTTTCTATCTTGACACATCACGTTTTTACTCAGAGTTTATGTATGGGTCAGCCTCCCCTTGACCCGTGGCACTATTCTCCTGAAAATGGCCTGCAATCTTGATTACGGGGTGATTCTAGTTCTTCAGTCAGCCAAATTAAGAAATTATCTGAATTTTCTTTTTGCCACAGTGCGCAGCGTTATATGGCGCTCCTGAATGGTTTATGACCTGAATGGATTGTGAGAGGTGCGCCCCATCTATCACCATCTATTTCACAATTCATCAGGACTTACGCACAACTCGCCTAAGCCTGAATAAACTCGTTAAAAGGGGGGGCGCGTCGCGCCCCCCCTTTTAACAAACTACGTGAGTCCTGCTTCATGTGAGACTGCCATAGAGAATTTTCTATGGGTATTATTCCTATTGGCATTAAATTATTGGCATTAAATTCCTGATGTTGCCGCAAAACAGCTCTCAATATCTAATGCCGACAGCTTTTCATAGGCTTGAGAAACGATACGCTTGCCTCTCAAGTAGCCCGTGTTTGCAGCAGGACAAATGTAGGCCAGGGTCTCCGCCGAAAAGTCATCTAGCAATTGTTGAGTATGACGCACCTGTCGTTGCCAATGAAACGTTTTGGGGAGTCTTAATGGCGTCGGATTGCCCTGGCGATCGGGCAGCAGGTGCCGCCCTGAAAACAGAATGCCACCCGATGACTGATAGTACACACACGATGATCCAGGCGTATGTCCTGGTGTCCAAAAGATCTCAACCTGCTCATTGATCACGTGCTGTCGATGAAACGGGGTTAGCTGTAAGTTAGGCAGCAGGTATGCCTCTTGCTCTTGAATGACGATTTGACAGCCCATCGCAACCTGTACCTCGCGGGCTTTGCCTTTCGCGGTGCGATGCGTGATCAGCATCCAGCGGACTCCGCCCTTGCCATCCAAAAAGCTTCGTGTCTCATCCGTCCAAGCTGGACAGTCGATCAAGATATTTCCCTCATTCATCTGAATGAAGTAGGCTGTGCCCCCCAATGTCTCCCGATTGGGAGGAAATGCAAACACAGTCTCAACAATAGGTTGGGGCGATTTCACAGCGATCCTCAGATTTGACCTTAACCATTGTAGTCACTTGTAGTCACTGAACTCGCTATCGCTAAACAGGCACCCCTGCAATCGGGAGTGAGTTTTTGATGGCCACGACTGAGGTCGTGATTTTGGTGTCAATGTGAAATTTCCAAAGTATGTATAGCAGTCTCATATGAATTGTGAAATAGATGGTGAGAGGTGGGGCGCACCTCTCACAAATCATTCAGATCGCTATATGTGGGTTAGGTGTAAAGAAAGGCTTTAGATTAGCCAACTTTGGAATCGTAGCGAAAACGCTATGCTGGAGATATCTGTCTGCGAGCTATTCGGAATCCGTTGATCTAGGTTTCACTTGATCTAAATTGATTCAGGTTTAGTGCTTTCAGAGGTAGGAAAGCCTTCTCAAGGTAGTCTATGAAGTCTTGACTTCTGAGGATTGAGGCTTGTAAGCACTCAAATTTTGAATGTAGAGCCTCCAAAGAATCATCGCATTAGGCTTCGTCAGCTTGCCAGAAACGTCTAAGGTCATGCATAGAAGGTCATGCACAGACTGATGGGCAAACTCTAGACTGCGATCGCTTGGACATACAAGACAAACAACAGAATGCTGTTCTGGTTACTTCTCCTTGGGCTGTTTACGTATTTGATCATCTATCGCAGCGTGTCAAGCCTGACTCGCACACCGATTTGGCTGCTTTGGTTAGTGATGATGATGCCTGCATTTGTGTGGATCATTGCGATCGCCTATCGAGAGCAAAGCGGCACCGAAAATGAGCCTGTATTGATCGCGGTTCTGCTTCTTTCCTTCATTGTTAGCCCTATCATTTACTGGATATTGATCCAGAAGGGGCGACCTGAGCGATCGCCCGACTCCCCTAGCCCTATCGATTCGGCCAAAGTGGAGACCCAGCCCCTGATGCCCACGACGACATTACCCGAAACCCGGTTGCCCCTCGATCGGGATGAAGAAGCGACCCTCAAAGCTTGCTTTTCATGGGCAGTCTTCTATCTCAAAAATTTAGAATATCGTCCTCAGGCTCTGATTTGTCGAGGCCACTTGCGAACTTCTCCAGAGGTGGCCTACAAGACGGTTCGAGAAAACGTTGTGCGGCACTTTGGCGATCGCTTCTTGCTGGTCTTTCAAGAAGGGCTTGATGGCAAACCTTTCTTTGCTTTGGTGCCCAACCCGCAAAAGGCAAAGAAGCAGAGTGCGGCAGCTCCAACCTTTCGCCCCGGCTTGGCGATTGGGCTGCTCGTGACAACCTTTATGACCACGACCTTTGCAGGAAGTGTCTTTGCGGGAGCGATGAGCGAAGATTGGCAGGGCGATTTAGATGTGCTGCTGGTGGGTCTTCCTTATGCTGCTGCCCTGATGCTGATTTTGTCGGTTCATGAGCTGGGGCATTACTTCACCGCTCGACGCTACCGCATTCAATCGACGCTGCCTTACTTTATTCCTGTTCCGCCAGCTCCGATTTTTCCCTTCGGTACCTTTGGCGCATTTATCCAAATGCGATCGCCCATCCCCAACCGGAAAGCTCTGTTTGATGTTGGCATCTCTGGCCCCATTGCGGGGTTTATCGTCACCATCCCCATTTTGCTTTGGGGGCTTGCCCATTCCGGCACAGTTTCCTTAACCGAAGATTCGAGTATTCTCAACTTCGAGTCATTTCGCCCTGCCTCTTCATTGCTGATTGCCCTGTTGAGTAAGCTGGCCCTAGGCGGTGACTTAACCTCGACGACGGCTATCGAGCTGCATCCCGTGGCGATCGCCGGCCTGCTGGGCTTGGTGGTCACGGCCTTAAACCTGATGCCTGTGGGGCAGCTTGATGGAGGGCATGTTGTCCACGCTATGTTTGGGCAGCGCATGGGTGCTGCGATTGGTCAGGTCTCGCGATTTTTGGTGTTGGCGCTGGCCTTTGTGCAGCGAGAGTTTTTAATTTGGGCGATTCTGCTGTTTTTTATGCCCGTTATTGATGAGCCCGCTCTAAACGATGTGACTGAGCTTGATAACCGTCGCGATTTTCTTGGGCTTGTGGCACTGGGGCTACTCGTTTTAATCATTTTGCCCGCGCCTCCTGTGCTGGCAGATTTGCTGTTTTAAGTAGATTGCTGAGTCAATCAACAGGTGTTGTCTCGATACGCTTCCCATTCGGTGGCTTGAAGGAGTCTTCTGATGTCGCAAGAGTTTAGCCAGTGGCTGAGTGAAATTCGAACCTTACAGCAGCAGCTCTCAGATGCGCGCCAAGAGCGTGACGAGGCGTATCACAGTGCATCAAGTTGGCGATCGCTCTACGATACTGAAGCCAAGCAGCGACGCGAAGAATCGGCTGAAACTAAGAAAACGATTGCGGCTTTACAGGCTGAAATTTCATCCTTGCGGCAGCGGCAGGCAAATCCAGCTCTCGGATCTCCTGCGGATGCTGAGGCCACTGTTCCAGCTTATGTGTTGGAGCTGTCTCAGGAAGAACTCCAGCAAATGCTAGTTGAGATACTGAGACGGTGCGATCGCCTTCAGCAAGACCTCAAAACAGAGCGCCAAGAGCACGTTCAAACTCGACAAAGCTTAATGGGTGCTCTCGGAGACACGGTCGATCGCCTCACCAAAGAGCGTCTTACCCACACAGATTAGGGACGAAAGGCACAGCCGCAACACGAGCAAAGATGAGATGAATGCTCATGGTTAACCTGGGTTTTAATCTGGCGAAGATCATTACAGATTTGTCTTGTCAGATCCATCGACGTTATGAAGTTTACGTTACAATGGCTTCTTGTCATCAATGCAAGATTGATAACACCTTATAAAAACGTGACGAGTGAAGGAACATATGCTGAAAAACCTGTCTTTAGATTCTGGTGCCTTGGCAGACCAACCCGGAGGTTTTGATTTGCCATCCGCAACACGTTCAGACGACACGCTCAACGCAGAACACGTTGACAATGGCACCTCTCGGCAAGACACGTCCTTTGCATTGACTGAAGAGGCGTCGGGCGATCGCCCTGCAACGACCCCTTCACGGGAGACCCCCGCCTCTGTTGATGAGCTTGCGCGCAAGCTTCCTTACCGCCCCAGTCAGCAAGTTGAATTTTTGAATCTTCAGGTAGAAATGGAAGCTCTGCTGCACCAGATTCATCTTCGCCAGCGTCAGCGTCAGCTAGCCACGACCCTCAGATAGTCATCAGATCATCAGGCGCTAAATCATCAGGCGCTAAATCGCCAGACGCTGTCTCTGACAACCCGTTGGGAACTGGAGCCTTCTCTGCGTACCTCTCCAGTTCTCAGCATAGAAAAATATGGGTTTTACAGTGGGTTCTACATCAGTGCGTAGCGCTATACGAGCCTTGAATGACCGAAAGCATCTAACGTGTGCAAGTTCGTTTGTTTGCAAGTGATGAGTGTTGTGTGAGCGTTTTGCTTGCTTCGGCAACGCCGAAAAACCCGACTAAGCCTGCTTTCGTGGCAACATTCATCGGGTGCTTCTTGGTCAAGATGAAAAAAATGAAGCCCACTTAATATTTCTTTGTTAGAGCTGCCGATGACCTCTCCAGAGATCGGAGCTATTCTGGGGGCAGTAGCGTGAGGAGAATGCAATGCGCTTGATGTCTTGGATTGTCATATCTATTACGGCGATCGCCATGATGACGGGTTGCGCAGGTAACCAAACTGAGTCGTCTGAAGAGTCAGTGTCAGAGTTGGAAGAGCAATCGATTGAAGCATCTCCAGATGGGGCGATCGCCCTTGAAGATAGAGACCTGCCAGAAGCCACCCCGATTCCATTATTGACTCCGCCCACGAGTCCTGAACTGCGGGCCAGTCAGGTTCAAACGCGGCAGTCAGATCCGTTTTCGCCCCTTCCGTCTACTCCGATTGTGGTGCCGACGCGAGTTGCTTCCCCTGCTCCCCCTCGCCCTCTTGTGCAACCTACTACCGTTCCGGTTTCGGCTGGAGCGCCGCTTCCCCCGATTCCTTTGGCGGCGGCTCCCGTTCCTGTACAAGCTCCGAGTGCAGCAGCGCCCACAGCTCAACCACAGCCTGTTGCGGTTGCACCTCCAGCCCCAACAGCACCTCCGGTTGTTTCTCTGCTTGAAAGTATTGAGGTTAGCGGTGTCGTCCAGGTTGGCGGACAAACTAGCGTCATTGTTCGAGTTCCGACCGAACGCAGTAGCCGAACGGCCAGTGTCGGCGATCGCATTGCCAATGGACAGGTCTTGTTAAAGCGCATTGACTTAGCTGGGGGCGGTGATCCCATCGTGGTGTTAGAGCAAAACGGCATCGAAGTCACCCGTTCTGTTAGTTTGCTGGGTGGCTAATGGCTTGTGCCCAGCCTCTTTTCTGATTTTGTGGCTCACTGCATCGGGTCATTCTGATCTTCGCCAATCTCGATATTCGTTATGCTGCAAGAAAGGCGATCGCCTATTCAGGTAAATTCTGTCATGAAATTCTTGGCATGAGTCGTTGTTGGTTCTCCCATGAATGTGCCCTCGTGAATGTGCCTCCATGAATGTGCCCTTGTGAAGGTGTCCCCATGAATGTGCCTCCATGAATGTGCATGAGCGTGACCGAAGTCAGCATTGTTCCTCAAGAATTCGGAGCCTTTACTGTAAATCTAGACTGCGAATCTAGACTGTGAATCTAGGTTAATGAATCTAGGTTAATGAATCTTGGGTCTTGAGCGCATTCCAATTTTTCTGATGCCTGTTCAAGGTATTTGAGTCGCGATCGCCCAGACGTTTTACGTGATCTTCGTCGTTATGAAGCCTGTATCTCACTTGTTCTCAGGACAATCGACACCACAATCTGTTCAGTCTGCTGCCGAGTTTCCTCTGACAGCCAACGGCTCTTATACCTGTCCAGTGTGTCGGCATGGCAATATTACGCAACTCACGCTAATGGATGCCTTTGCCTGCGACTTTTGTCGCCATATTTTTGAGGCTAATTTTGAGCAGCAGACCGTTCACGTTGTTGATAGCTATCAGCCGATCGTTTGGCGATGGAATGGGGATCGTTGGCGATCGCGCCGCGTTTTAGACGAAAGCCTAACGTTATTCCTCTGGATCATTAGCATTGCCCTAGTGATTCTCCCAGTCAGCATGATCGGGATCTCGCTCTATATTTTCCCTCCAATGGTCGGCACTCGACTCGACTGGTTTCCCCTGACTTGGACGGCCTGCACTTTTTTCCTTCATCTGCTGTTAGTGAGTTGGCTGCTCGCCGAGCACTACCAACCCGCTCTTTATGTCATGGTGAAACTAAGGCTAAATCGGTTTATGAGCCGTTTAATCCCGCAATTCTGAAGGCTAAGGGACTTGCACACAAAAAAGATACCTGTCAGAATGGAAGGGATGTCGATTTCTTCTCACAGATGATGCTCAGCGACCCCATCAAAGCAACCCTTAAGGATGCCGCTCGCAAGTTAACAGGCCCCAA
>JBARXP010000368.1:0-30943 GCA_049647405.1 Elainellaceae cyanobacterium
ATATGGGATGTCTTGACTTTGTTCGCGCCTTTGTTGAGATATTTTGACTTCAGTTATGTCTTTGACGCCTTCTGACCCGACGAGTAATTCAGATATCAAGAGCAATTCAGCGAATTCATCCGGCAATCCGGATTGGAACGATTCAGTTTGGGCACAAGGGCAACAACAGCCAGTGACTTTTGAGCAAGAATCTGAGGGCGATCGCCCCAATTCCCAGCGCCCCAATTCTCAGCACCCCAATTCTCAGCACTCCAATTCCCAGCGCCCCAATTCTCAGCGCCCCAAACCTTCTCGAATCGTGGTCATTGGCGCAGGCATCGGCGGGCTAACCGCAGCAGCTCTTCTGGCTCATCAGGGGTATCAGGTGTTGGTGCTCGATCAGGCCATTGTGCCCGGAGGCTGTGCCTCTACTTTTCGACGCCGGGGTTTCACCTTTGATGTCGGCGCGACTCAAGTGGCGGGCTTAGAACCTGGGGGCATTCATCATCAGATTTTTACGGAGCTTGGGGTTGAGCTACCAGAGGCAAGACCCTGCGATCCCGCCTGTGCCGTGTGGCTACCAGGAGAGTCAGAACCGATTCCAGTATGGCGAGATTCCCAGGCATGGAAAGCAGAACGCCAGCGACAATTTCCGGGAAGTGAACCGTTTTGGCAGTTGATAGAGCGACTGTTTAAAGCGAGTTGGGCGTTTCAAGGTCGGCAGCCTGTGTTGCCCCCTCGCAGTGCTTGGGATGTGTGGCAGTTGGTCAAGGCGATACGACCAGGAACGCTGCAAACGGCTCCTTACACGTTTTCAACGGTAGGCCAGATGCTGCGTAGCTATGGATTGGAAGGCGATCGCCGTCTCAAAACGTTTCTCGATATGCAGCTCAAGCTCTATTCTCAAGTCGATACAGACGAGACTGCGATGCTCTACGCGGCGACGGCTCTGAGCGTCTCGCAAGAACCCCAGGGTCTGTTTCACCTAGAGGGCAGTATGCAGGTGTTGAGCGATCGCCTGGTTGAATCTCTGGAGCGTGACGGAGGCAAATTGCTGATGCGCCACACCGTCGAGCAGATTTTGGTGGATGGCGATCGCGCAACGGGCGTTGTCGTTCGCAACTCCAAAACGGGGCAGACCTGGACAGAAGCAGCCGATCATGTGGTTGCCAATGTCACGGTGCAAAATCTGATGACGCTGCTGGGTGATGCGGCTCCGAGGGGCTATCGGCAACGGGTTGATAAGCTGCCGACTGGCTCTGGAGCCTTTGTGGTGTACTTGGGGGTTGCTCAAGCTGCCATTCCCGAGGGCTGTCCGCCCCACCTCCAGTTTCTCTACGACTACGACGGCCCCATTGCAGAAAACAATTCTCTCTTTGTATCGGTCAGCCATCCTGGTGACGGGCGAGCCCCAGAAGGATGTGCCACGATCACCGCGTCGTCGTTTACCGATGTCTCTTTGTGGCAACACACCGCTGACTATGAGGAGCTAAAGCAGCGCTACACCGATGAGGCGATCGCCAAACTTGGGCAATATTTTCATCTCAATGCAGACACGCTGATTCACATTGAGGCGGCGACTCCTCGCACCTTTGCTCGCTACACCGCGAGAGAGCACGGCATTGTTGGGGGGGTCGGCCAGCGCATCCCGACTTTTGGCCCCTTTGGTTTTGCCAATCGCACCCCCATTGACCAGCTCTGGTTAGTCGGCGACAGCACTCATCCCGGTGAAGGAACCGCTGGGGTGAGCTACGCGGCGCAGACGGTGATGCGCCAGATTGAGGTTGCAGATCGATAAGCCAACCCGTTAGCCAACCCGTTAGTCAACCCGTCAGATGGCCTCGTGGATTGGGAGCATTGCTCGATACAATTGAGATCTAATGAGATCTAGTGAGATCTAGAAAATCAGGTCTAGACACTCAGGGGGAGAAATCCTCTAGTTCAGCCAACGTCGCACTTTTAAGGAAGCCTTTCACCCTTGCCCCGCGAACCTCAGCCCAACACGACACCGAAAAAGTTTGAAGACATCGTCAAACAGAGTGACCTCATCAACCAAGTGGTATACGACTCTGACACGATGGATGAGCTAGGCCGTGTTGAAGTGCTGTGGATGTTTCCTCAGATCAATCGAGTGCTAGGGCTGGTCTGTCGCTCTGGGCTGTTGGGTAGGCAAAAGGCCGCGTTTAAGCTATCCCAGATTGTTGCGGTTGGCAAAGGCAGTGTGCTGGTCGATGGTGACGGCGAACCTACGGTCGCAGAGAAGGTTCAAAAACTAGAATCGCTGATTCACCGAGAAGTCTGGAGTGACGCAGGCGAGCAGGTCGGCTACATTACCGACTGCCTGTTCAACTACCGATCAGGCGTCATCGTCCGCTATTTAATGTCAAAAGGACGGTTCAACAGCTTCACCGACGACATTTTTTTCCTGCCGCCTAAGGCTATCAAGAGTTTTGGGTCGCAGCGAGTCCTGATTGAACAGGCTACGGTGGAGACGCTGAAGCCCTATCGACATGGCCTTAAGTCACGCTTGGCCTTGGCAAGAGAAACCGTGCAAGTCGAATATATCGACGAATGGAAGGCCGAACTGCAAACACTCGTCCAGCAGATGCAGTCGTTTTCTCAAGGGGCACTGCGAAAAATGGAGCGTCTTGGCGATCGCCTTCGCCAAGAGACTCGCACCTTCGTTGAGCAGGCAAAATCGTCAGGCCAAACCTGGGCCGAGCAGCTTCGCACCGAAGGCCAAACCCTAGGCCAAACCTTTTCAGAATCGTTTCAAGAGTTCACCACTCGCACTGAGGGCGAGCGATCGCGCGCTTCTGCTGATGATGAACGGAATGACCAGGTGATCTCAACGGCTGCGGCATCGATGGATGTCGATATGGCCTGGGATGACGAGTGGGAAGACGAGTTCGATGAAGTCGCTGAGCTAGATAGCCTAGACGACAATGACTGGCTTGAAGACGACAGCGACTCGACCCCGCATCAATCCGCCTCTTCCCGATCAGCCACACATCATTCTGCTCAGGCGGCTCAAGTTACTCAAGCTCCTGGGTCACCTAAGCCGCCTGCTGACAATGCTTCTGCGGTGGCTGAGATGAATCTCCAGAATGCCCAAGTAGACTCTGGGATGCCAGCAGACTCTGGGGACTGGCAGGCGGGCGATGATCCGTGGGATGACATTTGGGACGAAGAAATGACGCCCGCAGATGTCGAACCCGCAGATGTCGAACCCGATTCAGAACCAGCCGAGATCGAAGACGAAGAGGCCGAAGACGAAAAGGCCGAAACATCGGTTGAGTCATCCTCCACCGAAGATGGCATGGAATCTCCCCATGCCCATGAAGCGACCTCTGCGCAACAGTCTCCGTCTAGCACCGTTTCGTCTGTAGAGTCATTAACTCCTGACGCAGAAGAGCCTGGGGGCGATCGCCCCCATGATGATCCCTGGATTTAGGTGTTCTCTGGATTTAGGTGATCCCTGGATTTAGGCGATCCCTGGGTCTAGTCATTAAAGACCCAAAAGGCGAAACAGACCTGAAACCGGAGACAGCACCCGTCCGATGGCATCGGTTACACGCACAAAGCGCGATCGCTCTACGATAACGGTGTCACTGGGCCGCAACGGCGGATTTGTCTCTTGATTGATATCGTCTTCGAGGCTCACTTCGATGGTGCGGCGAGACACAGTTCCATTGTCGTTGAGTCTGACGAGTTCAACCTTGCGGCGACGAGCCTCGTTGTCAAAGCCACCAGCGGCGATTAGTGCCTCGCTCAGAGGCGCGTTGGGTGCCACCTCAACCAGGCCAGGAAAATCTACAGAACCAATCACATTGACGTTCATTACCCCAGGCGAAAAGTTGGCATCTGATATCTCTGAGATGTCGTCGTAGTCTAGCTCTGTCGCTTCTGGAATAATAATGCGATCGCCATCTTGCAGGGCTACGTCTTGCCCTAAATCTGCCTCTCGCAGCAACTTAAATAAATCAACCGTAAAAATCTGACACGGCTGACGAGATCGAGGATCAATGCGCTGCACCTGCACATTGCGAATATCGGCGAAGGGAGTGATGCCCTCTGCTAGCTGAATGGCCTTGGTCACCGTAGGTTGGCCGTCAACATCTTCTGTCGTGATGGTGTAGGCACCGGGACTGTTGACTTCTCCGACCAGCGCCAGGGAAATAGGCCGTGCTTCTAGCAACTGCACCGACACAATAGGGCGACGGAGAATCGCCAAATAGCGCTGAGAAATCAGAGCCGTGACTTGATCAATGGAAACTCCTCGAACTTGCAGCCCACCCGCAAATGGGAGCCGCACTGAGCCATCTGCTAACACCTCAAATTCGCCGCTGTATTCTGGGGCATCGAACACATCAATTTGAAGGCGATCGCCCACGCCCAAGACGTAAGTGTTGACCGATGGAGGCGGGCACGACCCGGCATATTCGTTAGGAATTGGGTCGATATCGAATTCAAGGGACTCGACTTCGATCGGGTCTGCAATCACCCCGTCAGAGCGATGTTCACTCAACAGCATCTGGTCTTGAACGAGTGTACGCTCCCTAGACCCCAATAATTCAGATTGCACAGAGAGTTCCGAGGCTCTAGCAAATTCGATCGTTAACCCGCCCAACAAAGCAGGACTTGCGGCAAGGCAGAGTCCTAAGGTGCGAAGACAGGTGCGAAGACAATCGTGAAGGTCTAGATGACGGGTCATGTGCTCTCGTACCCAGTGTTTGCGTTGATTTGGCTTTCGCTTTGATGGCTTCATTCTGATCTTCCCATCTGAGCCTCAATCCTCTAGCCCTAGCTCAGAAAATCTTGGGCAGGCTACCGATAGAGACTGAGGATTACGAAACTATTTGCACCGAAATTTGGCTCAGATCAGGATAATTTTGGCGGCTTCAGTTTTGCAATCCTTTCTGATTTGTCTGAAAAATAGACGGAAATAGGCTGAGGATAGATGGTTGATCTAGATCGAAGAGAAGAGGTCTGACCGAAAAAAGGAACAAGGAGCCTGAAGTTTAAATCTAGACGTTGCTCTGATGCGTACTACATAAGAAGAGCTGCAACGTAAGCCAACACGTTGACTGACACGTTGACTGACAATGAAAGAATTGTCATGAAGCGTCAACTCAGGCTATCTCAAGTTGGATTACCTTGATAAAGCTACATATTCATTCACCCGTCATCTTTCGTCAAAGCCTTTCAACCGCGCACCATGCTGGTGCCTATTTGAAAATTATTCTGATGCAGAAAAAATTAGGTTGAATGATATATGAATAAGAAATTCAGGGAGATTGCTCTGAGGCCATGATGCAAAACTTTTTTCGTCGCTTTACGCTATCCCATACCGACAAGCAGCCCTCTACTTCTGGGTTACATCATGGCTCCAGCAGCAAGTCTAGGTTCTCAGTAGATTGGGTCTTGCCTGGGCAACTCGCGGTAGGGCGTCTGCCTCGTGCAACAGATGGGCAGGTGCTGCAAGAAGCCGGAATTCGCACGGTGTTTGCGCTGTGTGACGAGTCCGAAGGGGCATGGCCTGTGAATCTTCAGGAGCAGTTTCGCTGTTTACGCTATGTGCTTCCCGATAGCCGCTATTCGACTCGCCCCACGGCTCAGCAGGTTGGAGAAGTCATACGATTGGTGCATCACAGCATTGAAAAATCTGAACCTGTCTTCGTCCACTGCTTAGCTGGGATTGAGCGATCGCCCAGCATTTGCACCGCTTATCTCTGCTGCTATCAGCATCTGCCTCTGTGGCAAGCCCTTAACTGGTTAAAGCAGGTACACCCAAACAGCAGGCCCAACGATTTTCAAATTCAAGCTATTCGAGACTACCTTGAGCAACAACAGTCATGGAGCGATCGCGCCATCGTCTAAAAGCATGGGGTCAATTGGGATGAGAGATCCTGAAAAAGCGATGGGCGAAAATAGTGGGCGAAAACGGCGAGTATTGCCGTTGACCACGATCATGGCGGGATAATTAAAAATGCCTGACATCTCATAGGAAATGTCAGGCATTTATAGACACGAAAACAAAGATTTTAAAAAGACACACCCTAAAGCTGCTGCCGACCGTAGGTTTCATGGTCGAGTTGCACGACAGTCACAGGAAACGTGGCGATCGCCTTTCCTTTTACCAGTACTCGAATATCATGTGCTAGACGCAATTGGTCGATCGGATGACGGATGAGATCAATGGCATCGATGATGTCAGTAGCGGTCTGAGCATCACGGCAATTAATCCGAAACACTCCCCACCAACGAGAAAGTCTACTGGTCTTTAACCCTTGCAATTGGGCAAGCTCGGCTGGGTCTTCACGATAGAAATCAAAAATCAGTCGAGTAAGTTGTGAATAAAAATTCATAATCAAATACGCATTGAAATAACGATGTAGCATCAGCTCAATGTTCTAGGCAGATGACTGACACTGACTCACGCTGTCAATCTGCCAGTCTCTTTACTCTGAGTTGAGATGCATTGGAATGAATTTCGCGTAGCGGGCTCAACTCGCATGATTCAAAATGCATCGCCAACGACCACTCAAAGCAGAACTCGCCGTTCTTAACACTAAGTCCGCTCCTAGAAAAGGGCATTCATCAAATCCATCTCTGGGGGGCTTAGTGAAGCGGATAAAAACTGAGATAACTCAGAACAAATCACTAGCTATATTTCTATTGAAGCTTAGGTCGTTTTGGGCTAAAAGAGCATTGCAAGAAGACTTAATGAGATCACGTCTAAAAGACTATACATAAATCAAAGGCGATCGCCAAAACTCAGTCTAGCCATACTTTTAAGCCAACGCAATGCGATCGATCAATGTTACAAAAGTTTCCAAATTATGCTTCAAGATTCGCAATACATTTACAAGACGATGCGTCTTGAGATTGAGCCTTTAGAGGCTTGCAATCCTTAAAAAGTAATGTGTATTTATTAACTCAAAAGATATGATTAAGATTTCTAAAAACCTGCTTGCAGTCAATGTCGTCTTGATCATGAGATGAGTATAGGCATCTCTGTTATTTTGCTCGCTGTGCTCTTGTCTTAATAACCATTTTTATCACTATAGTTATTAATTGCACATGAATAAAATCTTAAGTATCAAGAGAATCAAAATGCTGATTGAGAAACTAATATCAGCGGCTTTAATATCGCTTCAGTTGGGTCGCTGTTGTAGCCGTGTCGCGCCGCCTAGGTCACAGACTCTGGGGCGATATCGTTAGCGGCGGCCTCGACATGAGAGCTTGCGTCGTGGCTGGCCTGAAACAATTCTTCTGAGAGCTGGCGGCAAAACTGAGTGTAGGTGCTAGAGGTGCGAAAGTCTCGGGAGCGCGGATAGGGAGCCGAGATGGGAACATCGGCGATGACACGACCGGGGCGTGCAGCCATCACGACTACCCGATTTGACAAATATACGGCTTCGTAAATGTTGTGGGTCACAAAAATAACCGTCCAGCGCTTTGCTTGCCACAGTTCTAGCAGATCGCTGTTGAGCTTGCTACGGGTCATCTCGTCTAACGCTCCGAAAGGCTCATCCATGAGCAAAATTTCGGGCTCGGTGACGAGGGCACGAGCGATCGACACTCGCATTTTCATGCCGCCTGACAGTTCCCGTGGGTAGGCGTGCTCAAACCCCTGGAGATGCACCAAGGCGATCGCCTCATCGACTCGGGCGCGAGCCGTTCGTTTGCGCGTTCCTGCCAGCTTTAGCGGCAAATACACGTTGTCCCACACTGTTGCCCAGGGCATCAAAGACGGTTCTTGAAACACATAGGCCAACTCTCGTTCATGGTGATGGCTTGACCATTTGATCTGCCCTGTCGTCATCTCGCCCAGTCCCGAAATCAGGCGCAGTACGGTACTTTTGCCACAGCCCGATGGCCCCAACAAGCTGACAAACTCAGACTCGTGAATGTCGAGTGTCAGGTCTTGAAGCGCCACGGTGCCGTTGGCATAGACTTTGCTGATATGAGAAAGGGCGATCGCAGACGACGTCATGGGCTGAAACTATAGTCGTAAGTTGTCATTACAGCTCTGTAATCTCCTGAGGAGACTGTTTTAGAGCGCTCAAATCGAGACACGAATGCAAGGAAGAGTGTTGAGTGTTTAGATTTGAGTTTTGAGTTGAGCGCAAATTCAAAACTCAAAACTCAAAATTTCGACCTTATGTTCACTCTGTCTCCTCAAGACGTGTAAGCATCTGCACCCTTATTCACAAAATCTAGGCTGTATGCCTGAGTGTAGTCGGTGTCAGGGCTGTAGATACCTGCTTCAACCATGGTGTCAAAGAAGGATTTCCAGCGCTCATCGGTCATGGCTCCGATGCCTTGGGTTTCGGCATCGCCCGACATGACAATGCCGTACTCCAGCATTTTCTCAATGCCATAGGCAATCTGCTCGTCCGTCATTTCAGGATTGTCTTGCTTAATCAGCTCGTTACCGGGTTCAGGATTTTCAAAATAGCTGTACCAGCCCTTGATTGAGGCATCGACAAAGCGCTGAACCAGATCAGGATCTTGGTCAACGAGTTCTTGGCGAGTTTCGATAGTGGTGGAATAAGGCTCATAGCCATAGTCTGCCAGCAAAAATACCAGCGGCTCAAAACCGCCTTCTTTTTGAACTTTGAGTGGCTCAGAGCTGAGATAACCCTGCTGAGCCGAATTTTTATCGGCCAGAAAAGGCCCTGCGTTGAAGTTGTAATTACGCTTCATGTCTTCGGTGAAGCCGTATTTTGCTTCAAGCAACGGCCAATAGGTGACGTTGGCTGCTGAAGAAACAAAGATCGGACGACCCTTCAGATCTTCTAGCGACTCAACGCCCGTGTCGGGGTGCGCCAAGATGATCTGCGGATCTTTTTGGAAGCTAGCGGCAACGGTGACTTTTGGGATGCCTTCTTCGATGGCTTTGATCGCATCAGCGGTGTAGCCCATAAAAAAGTCAACTGCGCCTCCCATCAGCAACTGAGTGCCGTTGACCTGAGGTCCACCCATTTGAATGGTGACGTCTAGGCCATGCTCTTCATAAATGCCTGTGGCGACAGCCTGGTAAAATCCGCCGTGCTCGGCTTGGGCATACCAGTTGGTGCCGTAAGTCACGGCCTGAAGCTCTCCCGCAGAGGACGAACTCGAAGATTCAGCCGGGGCTTCTGCCTCTGTTGCAGGATCGGATTCGGCAGTCTGCTCTCCAGAACAAGCGGCGAGAATGCCTGTGCCAGCGGCGATCGCCCCATATTTGAGGAAGCGACGACGGGGCATCCAAAGTTGAGATGAAGGGTTAAGGCGACGAAGCTGACTCATGGTTCTCCTCAATAAATTCACACGTGCTGCAATTTACGCGTTTTGTGCGTAGTGTGTCGTTGATTGGACTCAAACCGAGAGGTTTGAATTCGAGATTCAGGGAAAAAAGACTTCTCAATTCAATTTAATGTATCGTAACCTCATCTTCACGAACACGACTAAACTTGGCTCAGCTCGAATGTAGTTGTGACTACGAGAGCTAAGGAAAATGAGGGCGATCGCCCCAGCAGACTATAAATCGTCGGGCAAATCGTCGGGCAATGCCTGACATCGTTCGTGCCTCCACATCATCTCGCCCATTGCAGGCGTCTCAGGCGCAATCACCAGGTCTCGTCGGTGGTAATAGTCGTGACTGCCCAACCCAGTGATAAACAAATACTTGGGCGATTCTGTTTCATCTCCTAGAAACAGTGGGTTGGCTGACCTTAGGTCTTGATCAAAAAAGTTGACTCTCAAACTATTTGCAGCTTCCCAATCGGTGCCGTCTGAGTCAGTTTCGTTTGCGTCAATACGGACTAAGAAAATAGAGCCATATCCGCTAGATTGAGTCATGTTAAATCGATACAGCGGTTCTGGGTTGGGATGGGTGAGATGATGAATGCTTACCGTGGCGTCTGACGAGCCAGTATTTGGTAAGGGTGCGCCAAATACCAGCTCAAACTCGCCTCTATCGAGATCTCGATAAACGCTCTGAGCAATGGGGCAGGTGGTGATATCTGCTGACGCTGGCTGCATCGGCAGAGTAACCATCGCTAGAGCAACAAACATTGGGGAAAGGTTCATGGATGGAGCCTATGTGAGTCATTCATCTATTCTGATGTTTTACTTTCCTAACAGGATTGGAATTGACGCAACCTACACTGAAGGCTTGTAGTGGATACAGGTGGCGCTTAATACAGTGTCACTTAATCAAAATAGGTAGGGAGATCGGGGTGTCGATAGTGCTCAAACAGTCGATGAATTTGAGCCAGAGTCACCCGCGATGGCGACAATTCTGGTAGCTCATCCTCACCAA
Source organism: Elainellaceae cyanobacterium (assembly GCA_049647405.1). Lineage (GTDB taxonomy): Bacteria > Cyanobacteriota > Cyanobacteriia > CAKZMO01 > CAKZMO01 > CAKZMO01. The sequence goes on from JBARXP010000368.1 coordinate 10,292, forward strand.
AAAAGTCTACCTTCTGGGTTTCGATACTGACCTTCGGCTCACCGCCAATCAGTTCACATTGAATGAATAGCTTATAGACATGAAACGGTAGCAATGGTAGATGTCCGTGAAGAGTGCGATCGCACACCGCAATTATCTTCGTCGCCCGTGTCTCATAGCCCGACTCTTCCCAAATCTCACGGGTCACCGCTTCGCTAGGCGAGTCATTCACATCCGCCCAGCCCCCCGGCGGTGCCCACTTGCCGTCTGAGGCTTCCTGCACCATCAGCAGCTTACCGTCTTGAAACACCGCCCCCCGCACATCGACCTTGGGCGTCGCATAGCCGTCTTCTCGCTCAAACAAACCCAGCACCACGTCTGGGCCGAGGTTGCCGTGGGTCGCCATCATTTCAGCGGCGATCGCCCGCAGTCGATGATAGCGCTCGACATCAAACTCAGAGCCAGAGGTATAGGTGAGGCCAATTTGGGCGATCGCCTGAATTTCTTTTGCCCACCGTAACCACTGGGGCTCTTGAGTCAGATCTTCGTTTAAAGCATCGTCGGGATTGTTCGAAGACATGGGTGAGTCTCGATGGATGAATCTCGGTCAATCAGCGGGTGGGTTTTGGGCGATCGCCCATGACATGAAAATCTGAAGAATGGCGATCGCCTGATCAAAAAAGAACCTCTTCTCATCTATCAAGGGAAAGAAGCGACCAATTTTTCGAGGTGCCCTATTTCGAGGTGCCCTATTTCGAGGTGACCTATTTCGAGGTGACCTAGAGATAGTCCAAGGGATTGATGGGAGAACCATTGCGCCGCACCTCAAAGTGCAGATGGGGGCCAGTAGACAAGCCAGATGAACCGACAGCGGCGATCGCCTGTCCTTGTTCTACGGTTGCGCCTTCGGAGACCAGCAGGCGACTGCTATGGGCATAGAGGGTCGTAATGCCGCCGCCATGGTTGACAATCACCGCTCGCCCGTAGCCTCCATACCAGCCCGCAAAAATCACCTGCCCCGAATCAGCAGCTCGAATGATTGTGCCATAGCTGGCTCCAAAGTCGATGCCTGAGTGAAAGCGGCGATAGCCCAAAATCGGATGGACGCGGTTGCCAAAACGACTCGTGATGGCTCCACTAGTCGGGAAAATGAAGCGCCCCGTGCCGCGTACAATGCCTTGAGCCGCCGCTAACCGCTGCTGAATCAAAATCGCTAAGTTTTCTGAATCGGCGGCGAGTCGCGATTCTGCGGCTTCGAGTGCTTGCCGATCATCCTTGAGTCGCACGATCAGCTTTTCTTGTGCCTGGGCCTGGGCTTCATACTCGGTCTTGCGTGACAACAGTTCTTGGGTAATCAGAGCAATTTCATTTTTTTGGCGCTCTATGGTTTGGCGGCGCTGCTCTAGCTCATCCGCTTGCTGTTTTAGCTCAGCCAAAATAGCCCGATCAGACTCGTAGAGAAGTGCGAGCTGTCGTCGTCGATCGAGAAACTCATTCAAATTTTGACTCTGCAACAAAACCGCCCATCCCTGGCTACCCTTTTGTCGCTGCAAGTAGCGCAATCGTCCGACCGTGCTGAACTGACGATCTTGAAAGTTCGCTTCAGCGGTGGCGAGTTCTGTCTGCAGTGCGGTCAGCTTTTGAGTTGCCTCTGCAAGCTGTTGCTCATTCGATTTAATTCGCTCTGCGGTCGTCTCAATCGTGTCTTGCAGACCCTCAAGCCTTCCCTCAGCCTGGTCTTCTAGGTTTTCGATCTGGTTGCGCTGTTGTTGAATCTGCTGGCGCTCTTGTTCGAGCTGCTGGCGCTGTTGCTGAAGCTGCTCCACATTATCCGACTGAGCCCAACTGGTCGGCGCGATCGCCATTCCTAAAAATAGGAGTGCGATTGCGCTGATCAAAACAAAGGCTATTCCTAATCTCGATAGCTTCTTCACCCGACTCAGACTGATTCTGTGTCTGATGCCCAATATCACACGGTTAACACCGCCCATTCTTCTAACCACACTTAAGACAAAGTCAGCAACGTCTAAATCAGATCAATTCAATCGTCCACTACGTTCATCCTGATCTTCAAGAACATCTTTCAGACCTAGCGATTTAAGCTCAGGGCAACAGCGCCAAATCCAATCAAAATCAATCCAGAAATTCGATTCATCCATCTCAGGCCTTGCAGGTTAAATCGATCCCGAAAAATACTAACACCTCCGCTCAACAGCACCCACCACAGGGCAGATCCCAAAAACACGCCCAACACCAAAGCGCTGGCCGAGAGGTAGTCTCCCTCGGCTCTGACCAAGCCGATGCCAGCAAATAGAGTGACAAAAGAAAGAATCGTAGCGGGATTGGTCAGGGTTAACAGCACCGTTGAACCATAGGCTGCCAGCAGGCCCGTCGCCGAGGCATCTGCGGCCTCCTCTGTCGGACGAGACAGAAACGTTTTCACACCCAAGTAGCACAGATATAATCCACCCAAGAAACTGATCCAAAACGCATACCCTTGCAGAAAGTTGGAAATGAACGTTAATCCAAAACCTGCAATGCAGCCATAGATGCCATCTGCCGTTGCTGCCCCCAAGCCCGACAACAGGCCGACCCAACGGCCATAGGCGAGCGTGCGACGAATGCACAACACCCCAATCGGCCCAACCGGAGCGGCGATCGCCAAACCCATCAGTAGACCCCGCCCCAAAAAACTGACTATCGTCCACCCTGACAATTCCATGAGTCTACCCTCCAAAATCAAGAAAGCTCACTATTTTTTTCACAGCAATATAGCCCCAAGGCCGCTACAGCCCAGAGCAAACGGTGTGGCCTAAAATCACGCCAGCAAAAGCGCCAACACCAATTAAGTCACCACCCATTAAGCCAGCACAAATTAGACCCAGAGAAACTGAGCCAATACCAATGCCAATGCTGAAGCCACGGGTGACGCAACCGCTAGCAGAATATGAAGATCATTCTTAACCGTTACTTCAGCGATCGCTAGACGACGCCCCTGGGCAAGGCTATCCGGCATCGAGATCCGTTTTGATGGGTAAGACAGGAGATTCTTTCACCGTTGAGAGCACAATGGTGGTTCGGGTTTTGATGACTCCTGTCAGCCCTTTCAGGTCTTCGCTGACCAGCTTTTCAAGTTCAAGGGTCGTGCCGCAGCGCACCTTGAGCAGATAATCGTCATCGCCAGCAATATGGTGACACTCTTGCACCTCGGCCAAAGCAGCAATCTTTTTAAGAAAGTTGGGGCGATGCTTCGGACGTTCGAGGGTAATGAAGACAAAGGCAGTCAAGCCACACCCCACAGCCTCAGGATTAACCAGGGCAGAATACCCCTGAATCACCTGACGTTCTTCAAGCCGACGAACCCGATCAGCCGTTGCTGGAGCCGATAGTTCCAGCAGACCTGCCAATTCAGACCACGTGATTCGCCCTTGCCCCATGAGGTACTGAATTGCTTTCAGATCCGTCTCATTTAAATCCATGACTTAATAATACTATGTATTTTTAGATTTTTGCTTAGTTTTCCAAGGATTAATCCCTAAAAAGATTGCATTTCTTCTTTTTGGAGATTAATCCTTGCCGTTGAGACGCCTTGATTGAGTTTATCTGTAGGGCAGTGTGTAAATTTGTGAAATAATCTAAGTTCTTTAGACGTTATCAGCTTTAGCATAATCACATTTCTCGTACTCAACACCTAGGTAATTGTTATGGCGTGGTTTGGCTTATCTCGTCGTCGTTGGCGATCGCTGACTCAGTTTGTGGGGCTATTGAGTCTGTGTATGGCACTGATTGTGAGCTGCACAAGTCCCGATTCAACAACGGATGAAGGCACCGAACCAGACACCGGAGCAGAGTCTGCAACGGAGTCGGTCGGGGGTCGCATCACCATGGGCACCACTCAAGAGGTTCGCACCTTAGATCCGGCAGATTCCTACGAAATTTTTCCAGGCATTCTCCTCTATAACATGGGCGATCGCCTCTACAGCTATACTCCTGGCACAACCGACTTGGTGCCTCAGTTGGCAACCGAGATGCCGACCCTTAGCGACGATGGGCGAGTGTACACTATTCCTCTACGAGAAGGGGTGACCTTCCATGACGGCAGTGACTTCAACGCTGAGGTCATGGCGTTTTCGATTCAGCGGTTTATGGAAAACGGTGGCCGCCCCTCTTACCTGCTGGGCGACAAGATTGAGTCAGTCGAAGCCACAGGAGACTACGAGCTGACGATTACCCTGAATGAGCCCTTCGCCGCATTCACCGCACTGCTCACATTCTGGGGCGTCACCCCGGTTCCCCCAGAGCAGTATGAAATGGCAGAAAGTTCATTTCAACCCGATACCTTTATTGGAACAGGGCCTTACAAGTTATCAGAGCTGACGCCAGAAACCGTGCGCTTAGAAGTCTTTGAAGACTATTGGGGTGAAGCACCTGCCAACGAGGGCTTTGACATTCAGCTCTTTTCTAGCCCTGCCAATCTTTACAACGCATTTAGAACAGGCGATCTAGATATTGCGTACCAAACCCTCGACCCAGAGCAAATTACCAGTCTTGAAGAAGAAGCCAGCGAAGGCGGCTGGGATGTGATTGAGGCCGGAACAACGGTGATCAACTACATGCTGCTCAACCAAACCATTGAGCCCCTCGACAACCCCACGGTGCGTCAGGCGATCGCCGCTCTGGTTGATCGTCCTCTGCTCAACGAGCGCGTTTTCCAAGGACAAGCCGACCCTCTCTATAGCCTGATTCCAACCAGCTTTGATATCTATGAGCCTGTCTTCGAGGAAGAGTATGGCGACGGCAATGCCGAACTCGCCAAAGAACTCTTGGCAGAAGCAGGGTATGACGAGAGCAATCCACTGGTGCTCGAAATCTGGTACCCCTCCTCATCGACTCAGCGCAACTTAGTGGCAACGACCATGGAAGCCTCTTTTGAAGAACAGCTTCCGGGCATTGTAGACGTTGAGGTCAAAGATGTAGAGTCGGCAACCGCATGGCCCAACATCGACGAAGGCATCTACCCCACCTTCCTGCTCAACTGGTATCCCGACTTTTATGATGCAGATACCTTCATTCAGCCGTTTATGGAATGTCTCAACGGCTCCGGCAACACCTGTAACGAAAGTGCCAACAAATCGTTTTACTACAGCGAAAAGGCCAATGAGCTAATCAGTAAACAGCGGGCTGAGACCGATCCTGAAGTTCGCAAAGAATATTTTGTCGAGCTTCAGACCATGCTGGGTGAAGATGTGCCCTATATTCCGCTTTGGCAGAATAAAGACTACATCTTTGTCCAAGAAGGCGTCGAAAATGCCTCCATTGAGCCGACCCAGCAGTTTTTGCTGTGGCAGGTCAGCCGATAAGAGCATCGTTTGAACGGGAGCAGTTTGTAAACGAACTGCTCCCGTTCGCCGCTGAGGAGCTTTACCGATTTTTTTCTTGATAGGCGAGATAAATCGCCTCTAAAAACCGATCGGGAGTCGTGCCTTCGGGCAGTTCTTTCATCTTGATGCGCGATCGCACCTGACGAGCCAGGTTGAGGCTAGTGCTTTCCTTCGCCTTCGGCGCAAGCTCTCGGCGGCGCTGCAAATACTCTCTTACCACTGCAAAATCGTCAGGCATCAGGTGTGACAAATCAGATTGACCCGGCAGTTCGGCGGCCAGTTGGGTCGATTGGGGTGCCAGCGGCAACGCGTCTGCGCTAGGAGGCTGCTCTTGCAGCACGACCAAGGTTCCCGCAATAAAATCTCCCAGACGTTTTTCGCGGGGAACAAAAAAGATCAGTAGCCCCCCCACTAGCCCTAAAAACGGAAAATCGTCCACAGGCCGAAGAAGCGCTCTCATGGTTGCCTGTACCAGCCCGATAGGACGCCCATCTTGTCGAATCACCCGAATTTTTGCAATGCGCTTCCCTGGCGTCTGCCCTTGCCACAGGGTCTCAAACACCACGAAATATCCAATATAGATGCCAAAAAAGATCAGTAGGGCGATCGCTCCCATCCACATAATGACGGTGTCTGCATCGGCATTTAACTCGTTGACGATCAGCAGTCGCATCGTGTCGAGCAGAAATGACCACAGCAATATAAACCCGGTCATGATCAGCATCCAGAGCATGTAGTCAATGCATAGGGCAAAGGCGCGATTGCCGATGCCCGCTAATGTAAATTCGAGTTCTACACGCTCAGGCGTCTTTAGGGTGAAGCGGTTAAGGGTATGCATGGCGGGAAAATAGAGTCATGTTTAAGCACAAAAAATCTAAGCAAATAAATCTAAGCAAATAAACTAGAGAAACTGCTTTATCGTAACGACTAAAAATTCCGAATATGATCTTTTGAGGGTTTTCTTAAACCAAGGGTTCTAAACTCCAGTTTTCACGCTTCAATTGCAATGCAGACAGAGGCTTGGAATCTGGCTCAGGGCTGTTCGTCAGCTGTTGCGTGAGCCTGCTCTAGCCAAACCACAAAGGCAGTTCCCGGTCTAGTCGCCTGAGACTCAGACCACTGCGGCAAGAACTCGGCTTCACACACCGGACTAAACACTTCGATTTCACCGTCCATCTGGTGCAGGAGATCTTGGGCGATCGCCAATCCCAAGCCTGTGCCCGAAATATTGCCCTGAGCCTGCACGCCCCGATAGTGGCGCTCAAATAGGTGATCTAAGTCTGATTCGGGAATACCGGGGCCAGAATCAATAATGGCGATCGCCCAAAGCCCTGCCGACTCAATGCCTCCCTGAACTCGGACATGCCCCCCAGAGGGCGTATATTTCAGCGCATTGTCAATCAGATTGCTTAAGGCTTCTCGCAATCCCAGCGGGTCAGCCAGCACTTGGGGTAAGTCGGAGGGCAAATCAACGGTCAATTCGATGTCTTGCTCTTGGGCGATCGCCTCTGCAATAGCCAAAACCGGATCGAGCACCGCCGACCAGTCACAAGGTTCTCGACAGATGCGATGCCCAGTTAAGTACTGAGATGAAGAAGTTCGCTTAAGGGGCACGTCACGTGCGCTCAGCTCAGAATCTAGGACGGGCTGCTCACAAGACGGATTGATCGGGTCTGAGCAACCATCGAGCAGAAGATACGCCCCTTCCTCTGCATCATCAACGGCTTGAGAGAGTGACGGTGCGATCGCCAAAGGCTCAGCATTTTTGCCCTGATTAGACGGGGCAGCAGCAGCATCGTGGGCATCACGTTGAAGCGTAGTCTCAGATTGAATGTGCTGAGGCTGAGGATATGCTGAGATAGGTTTTTGTGCATCAGGTTCCTGTGCCTCAGCTTCTTGTACATCAGCTTCGTCAGACGCTGACGGCAGCAACGGCAGGGGTTCGTCTAATGCAGACTTGAATTGCTTCAGCATATCTTGGAGGCGATCGCTCTCTCTCACAATGCTTTCGGCAATATTTTGGTTGCGATCGTCAGCCTGAAGTCGTCGTAACAACAGTTTCCCAAAGGTTCTCAATGCCGTGAGGGGATTGCGAAACTGATGCAATAAGTCATCAAAAATATCCTGTTGCTGAGCGTAGAGTTCTTGCTGATCCGTCTGCTGTTTTGCCAATCGCGCTTTTAGCCATCGTGCCCGCTGATCAACCACATACGCCATCGTCAACGTTTTCGCAATTTGCTCAATTTGGCTTTGTTCGCGAGGCGTCCAAAAGCGATCGGGGCGAGCTGTAATCAGCAACCCCACCATCACACCCTGATATACCAGCGGCACGGCAATTTGTAGATGCTCTGCCGAGTCAGCATTCTTGGCTAAAGGGGCGATCGCCGATGGGGTTGACGCTTCCGTCGCCGTATCCGGAAGCTCAGAAGAGTCAGAAGCGAATGATGGCAAAAACTCAACCTGTTGTTCTGCTGGTTCTGGCTCTAGCTCTGGCTCTAGCTCTGGCTCTGGTTTTGACTGCCGTTGAGCCTTCTGTCCAGCATCACAAATCGGCTCAACCTCCGCCAAAGGTTCCGTGAAGCGAAGATGCTGATCTGAATCTGATTGAACTACGTCTAACTGTGCCGACGCAGGCAGTGAGACTTGTTTTGGCTTGTACCAATGAGCCTGATTTTCTAGCCATGCAGCTTGCTCAACATCAGTCCATTCTGAAGCACCCTCAGGGCGAACAATAAAAGGAACAAGTTGAGTTGATTGGCGATCGGAGTTGCGGCTTGGTGTCGGTTCGTCAGCTAGATAAACGATGCATAATGCCGCTCCTAGGGCATCAGACAGAATCTCGACTTGAGCCTCACACAGCTCGATAAATTCTGAACTGACGGGCATCACCATGGCATTGTCCATAAAACCAAGTGTAAATCAGATGCAAATTCATACACATTCGGATAGCGATCGCGAACGATTCGGTCTTGACTATCACTCATACCTCTCATTCTAATAACGAAAACTTATGTTATGCTATAATCGAACCTGATAAGTCAGCGTAGCTTATCAAGATAAAGCGATATTGAGTTGAGCGCAACGACTTATTGCTGAGGTCAAAGCCTCAGACCATAAAGTTTTTGGGTATTGAATTCTTTGACTAAGAGCTGAGTGTGAACGAGATGCGTCTGGGTTCCCTCAGAGAGTGTAGAGAATGAGTATGTGTTGATGTATCGTCATCAACCGTAAGCAGACTTAATACTTTTTCTATCTTTTCTCATTTTTGACAAGCCAACGAAAAGGTATGCGTTGCTCAGAGTATAGCTTTAGAGCCGATGAGATGAATGACTTAAAGAGCTGGTTTGGGAAGGTCTGCGGACATTCTTAAGCGCTCAGAGGATTTCTATGCCATGTGCAGAAGCCGAAGCACCCTTTGAGTTCCTTTTCAGGAAAAGAGTCAATTCTTTACGTTGTGTTGATGTGTCAAAAGATTAAATCAAGTTGAATTTTCAAATTCAAATCGTTATACTTGCCACGGTTCGTATATTTTTGTAGCTAAAACTACATCTGCCAGATTATTAGAGGAGGTAAGGAGGTTGGCAAGAAGACGTAAACGGAAAAGCCGCCGTCGTCTAGAGGGACGCCGCATTCTGGAACAAGTGCCTCAGTTTAGCATTGAAAGTGGCGAAGACAAGCCTGTCACAGCTGCCCGTAAGTACATTCACTCTGAGGGCATATTGCCCCCTGCTCTATTGCTCGTCAAGCGCAATGAGCATACGACTGATCGCTATTTCTGGGCTGAGAAAGGTTTGTTTGGTGCCCAGTATGTTGAGGAGAATCATTTCTTGTTTCCAAGTCTTCAATTTGATGATGAGGAAGAAGAAGAAGAAGAGATCAGCTTATCTGTAGCTTCCCACATTGGCTAAAGATAGGGTAAATGGTGTGAGGAACTCTTCTTCACGGTCTTGCTAAGTTCGCATCGGACTGTCGGCTCTGTTTGATCTTTTAATCAAAACAATTACGGGAGTTCCTGAGTTTTTATGGCTCCGTAAGGTTGAAAATCTAGGAGTTTGAGTTTGAGTTTAAACAGCTCAAACCCTCAGATACAAGAAGTGTTCACAAGCAAGCCGCGCTTAGCATAATTCTGATGACCTTTGCTCGCTTAGTCGAGATTTAGATAGGTTTAAAGCTGTCAGCACTAGCCGCTGAAGGTTCTGGATGTCTCTCAGGAGAATCACGTCAGAACCTTCAGCGGTTTTTAATATGTGCATTCCGCTACGCTCGGACTTCAGGCAGCAAGAAGAGTAAAGCTGAGGTGGTCGAGATGGCGATCGCCACATTCTGACAGTCTGTGGTTCACTCTAGGATTGAAATCTTTTTTCTTTATAGGCTTCTAGTACTTAAGAGCAATTCCCAGAGTAGTATTTTGAATCAAGTTCAATATATTAACTTGGCGCACCGTTAACTTGAACGAGCGATGGCAGGTTGACGGCAATTCTCAGTTTGGCGAGTTGGCTGGCTACGCTTCCGACCCGCCCGCGAATAAATTGCGGGCTAATCAGTGAAAGCCCCGTTGGGGCTAAGATCCATCGGCTATCAGTCCTGAAGGGACTTGATCATTTGTAGCCCGCAATTTATTTGCGGGTGTTGGGGCATAACCATAATGAGAATTACTGGCAGGTTGACGGCACTATTCATATCGCACTTGTTTATCTTCTAACGATATAAATCCTTAAACACCAAATTTCTAAGCATCGATAACGGGCATTCATCTCCAATCATCAACTGAAATCATCAGACACATGAGTAGCTGATATTACAGAAAAAACGTAGTAAATTGCGGAAATCAGGACTGAGACTATGGGCACAATCCATTATCCCTCTGCATCTGAGGCAGAAACACAAACTCGTATTTTGAAAGCGGCTCAGAAACTCTTTGCCCATCGGGGCTATGCTGGAACGACAACCCGCGATCTAGCCCATGCCTCTGGCATCGCAGAAGGGACGCTTTTTCGTCACTTCGAAAACAAGAAGTCAATCTTAGTTGAAGTCGTGACTCAGGGTTGGGTCGAGCTACTAACCGACTTGCTGACCGAACTGAGCGAAATGGGCAGCTATAAGGCGATCGCCCAAGTCATGAAGCGGCGGATGCTGAATTTTCACAGCAATGCCGATATGCTGCGGGTCTGCTTTATGGAAGCGCAATTTCACCCAGAGTTGCGCGATCGCATTCAGGCCGAAATTGTTGAAAAGATGATGGGCGTTGGGGAAGCCTTTTTTCAAACCGCAATGGATCGAGGCATCTATCGCCCGATGAATCCGCGCACGGTGGCGAAGGTGTTTCTCGGCATGTTTATGGTGTCTGGTTTTAGCCAGGGTACGATTATGCCGGGGGAAACATCGCCAGGGGAGATCAAAGAGATGGCAGAAGAAATTGCTGAGATTTTCCTCAATGGCGTTCTCGTGAAGGCGTGATGCCGATTTTGGATGTGTGATTTTGGATTTTGGGTCTGTAGGGGCACGGCATGTGTAGGGGCACGGCAGGCCGTGCCCCTACATTTCAGATTTAGGCAACGCAGAGAGATTTCTCCGCCTTCCAGCCCAAAGAATCCGCCCGATCGCGCGCGACCTGGGGCACATCCGCCGCGATGAAGCGTTCGTGGAGAATCTGAACGCTGAGCATGTGGTCGATCATGGCGTCGAGCTGGACTTGTTCAGAGACGGGAGTGTCGGAGTTGGAGTATCGCTGAAACAACGTGCTGACTTCAGCCGCGTCCAGCAGTCCTGCATTGGCGATCGCCCCCGGAGACAAATACTGATCGACCAGCGCCATCATCGATTTTTGCTTGGCCGGATCGGTGTGGGCTGGGGGAGCCATGAAGGCAAATTTTTGGCGATTGTAGAGGGTTTCGGGCAGCAGATCGCGCATGGTTTCTCGCAGGATGTGCTTGTCGCGGCGACCCCGCAGTCGCATGTTGGGCGGCACGTGAACCGCAAATTCTACGAGGGGATGGTCGAGAAACGCGGGGCGTGCTTCCATTGAATTAGCCATATCGACGCGATCGCCTGCCCAGCCCAGCACCTGAGACTCAAACTGAGTTTTGATCCAAACATATTGCGCCTTATCGAGGGGGTGGCGTCCGTCGATTTGGTGCGGGTCAAGAGTTTGGGCGATCGCTGCACCCGGCGAATAACCTCGCAGAGAGTCGCGATAGTCGGAGCTGAGCAGCGGCATCACTTTTGGCGCAGACGACAGCCAGGATTGGAGACAGCTTGGCGTAAAGCCAACCCGCTCGGTCAGCGCCGGATCATCCAGCGCGTTTTCGGCCAGCAGGTTTCCTTTAAATAGACGATTACTTTCTTCGAGCCAGTCTTGCAAATCCGCTCGTTCTTCAGGAGAAGCATCGTCCATGCCGTGGAGAATCATGTCGAGCCGCAGTTGAGGATAGCCCGCAAACAGCTCATCCGATCCTTCACCTGTCACGACCACTTTGTAGCCCGCCTCGTTGACATACTGACTCATGAGCAGCTTCGCCACGGTAAACGTGTTGTAGATGCTACGCTCGGTGTGCCAGATGGTGCGGGCAAAGTGGTCGTAGAGATCCGTTCCCGACACCGTGAGAATATCCTGATCGGCTCCCACAGCCTCAGCCATTTCGCGGGCGATCGCCGTTTCGTCGTAGTCTGTGTCGTCAAAGCCAATGGTAAATGCCTTCACCGGAGACTGCTGACAAGCCGCCGCCACGCCCATAATGGAACAGGAGTCGATGCCGCCAGAGAGATAACAGGCTACGGGCACATCTGCCTCCAGCCGCAGCTGAATCGCCTCAACAAAGTGCTCGCGTAGCGCTTCAATATAGTCTTCGTCGGACTGAATTTGGCGATCGCCCCGCAGCGGAAAATTGAGATCCCAGTAGGGCTGGCTGCTCACCTGAAGCCGTCCCTCTCGCCGCTGCACCGTCACCTTATGACCGGGCTGTACTGCGTGAACTCCCTCAAAGCAGGTCGTTCCGGGCACCATGGTCTGCATTAGCTGGTGAAACAGCCCTTCCGAAGAAAACTGTCGCTTCACGGCTGGGTGGGCAAACAGCACCTTAATCTCAGAGCCAAACACCAGTCCGTCTGGTGTCATCGTCCAATACAGGGGCTTGACGCCAAAGCGATCGCGCACTAGGCTCAGCCGATCTTGCTCTTTTTCGTAGAGGGCAAAAGCAAACTCGCCACGCAGGTGGGACAGCGCACCATCCAGCCCATAGCGCTCCGTCAGGTGCAGCACTAGCTCGGTATCGCTCTTGGTCGAAAACTTGTAGCCCCGCGAGGTCAGATCTGCCCGAATGCGCTTGTAGTCGTAGAATTCGCCGTTATGGGAGATCATGTATTGCCCGTCGGGAGAGACGAAGGGCTGTCGTCCGCGCTCGGGGTCGAGGTCGATGATAGAAAGCCGCGCATGGGAAAAGCCAACGCCGCGATCGCCCATAATTTTGCACCCAAACCCGTCGGGGCCGCGATGATATTGAATCGCCGCCATCGCCACGAGGGTGGAGGGGTCGATGGGTCGTGCTGGGTCGTGCTGCATGATGCCTGCAATGCCACACATGAGGAAGAAGTCTCCTGATTTCTTAACGCCTGTTTCGTCGGACATTGCGCCAGTGTGTATGCCAGCTTTGTATCCCACGCCTTTAAAAGGCTACGCAGGGAAGTCGTGCGATCGACGTTTTCTTAAGAAAATCTTGCGAATGTATCCTAGAATGCATTTGTTGGATTGATGCCATAGTTTGTTTTCGGCTGAGGTCATGTTTTTGCGAAGCTGTTTGGCTCTCGCAACCAGATCCGGGTTATATGGCAGGTGAAAGTCACTGGTCTTGAGGCTAGACATGCGATGCGGCTTTACCAAAGTTGAAAGAATTTCTATGGATTTTAGGTTGAACTCGATCTGAATCGCGCTGTTGAATTTCCCTAAATTCTTCTTGTGATCCCCCTAAATCCCCCTTGGGAAGGGGGACTTGGCCTCTCCATCTCCAATTCCCCCCTTTTTCAAGGGGGGCTAGGGGGGATTGAACCGTTACTGCCATAGACAAGGAAGAACTTGAACCATTTGGTCAGCTCCCCCTAAATCCCCCTTTTTTAAGGGGGACTTTGACTCTCCATCTCCAATTTCCCCCTTTTTCAAGGGGGGCTAGGGGGGATCGTACTGGCAACTCGAACTACACCTTCACTTGCTTAGTGACGGTGCGCATAATCTCATTGGGTTGAGTGGGTGAGGGCTGGGGTGGTGTCCATTCGTAGGGTTTGGCAAAGCGAATGTGGTTCATCAGCCAAACAAACTGTTCGACAGCGGCAGGTGTGCCCACGGCAATAACCTGAAGCTTTTCGGGTTGGGCGGCTTGCTGAGTATCAGAACAGGCGAAACTGACCCGCCCTACAGACGGATGCTGTGCCGAAGCTGCAATATTCATGACTGTTCTCCTAGAGTTTTGGGTTTGCCAAAGTAGGTCGATGAACCTTCGAAAATTCATCGATCCACAACGCTGCCAAAACACGTAGCCACCCCACAAGACACTGAGCAAAAGCCCACAGCAACCGTCTCAAGGGACAGTTACCACAGATCTCAAGCTCAGTGCTGCAACCATGTGCAAAGCAGGATGGCTACGGGAGGTACAATTCCCATAGCTTCCAATCTGCCACTTTCAGGTTGGGGGTTAGCTCTCCGGCTCGTGGTAGGACACGACTGGAGAGCGCTACGCATGTTTAGCGCATAGTGGCAGATGGTACAGGTTTTAAGCTAAAAAGACAATAGCCTTCGGATTTTCGTAAAGGTTAAGCGTAGAAGGGAACAGGTCTTACGTCTTGCGAAGAGATCGCTGAGATTCGCAGCCAAGCAGTAAATACAGATAGGTTGATTGCTTCTCATCTCGAAACAAACTCAAAAGCTACACCAAAAACAATTTAACAATTCATATTTTTATGGTTTAACTTCTTCTGTTAAACCTATCTTTGCACGCATAGTCCAGACTGCAAGCTTCACTCATATCGGAGAAATGTAAAATGGATTTCGTTGATCAAGTTAAAGCCTTTGCATCTACAATTCCTTCTAAGTTAGAAAGCATAAAAACGGAAGAGGCGACAAAGCAATTCCTTGTCATGCCTTTTGTACAACAAGTTCTTGGATATGACGCGTTTAATCCTAACGAGGTGATGCCCGAATATGATGCCAACGTTGGGGCTAGCACAAATTTCAAGCTAGACTATGCAATATTTCAGGATGGAGAACCCGCAATTCTAATCGAATGCAAGTGCTATGGAAATGGCTGCGAAAGAGATAGAGAATGGAGTCAGCTATTTGCCTATTTCTCCGCAACTGATGCTCGAATAGGCGTATTAACTGATGGTGTAAATTACAATTTTTACGCTGACTTAGAGAAACCAAACAAAATGGATAAAACTCCATTTCTTAAACTCAACTTGTTAAATTTAAGCGAATCTGCAATTCGTGAACTTGCGAAATTAACAAAATCGTCTTTTGATATTGAAGAAGCTATGACGGCGGCTTCTGAACTCAAGTATGTAGGCGGAATCAAGGCGTTGCTCAAAGAACAGATCAATGATCCCGCAGATGATTTTGTAGCATATTTCTTTCGAAAATTATGTCCTGAGAATAAATTCTATGGTCAGTTAAAGTCTGACTTTATCGGGTACACTCAGCGCGGAATTAAAGAATTTATTCGGGAAGAAATTGAGAATTTACTTGATGAAGCGGCAGGGCGTTCAAAGCAAAAACAAGAGGTTATAGAACCGGAAGAAGAGGAAAAAGAATTAGATCAAAAAAGTTCAAAGTTAAACTTTACTGATGACGAGAGAGAAGCATACTATATTCTCAAAGCAATTTTGTCTCAAGATGTAGACGCGTCTCGCATTACGCATAGAGATACACAGTCCTATTGCAATGTTTTATTAGATGATAATGGGTGGAGGCCAATAGTCCGTCTTCACTTTAATAATCCAGATCATAAAAGGCTGGAACTTTTCTCCATGGATCGAGAAGGTAACAAAGGCTCTGAGTTTGTCAATATTGAAAGTCTCGATAAGATTTATAAATACACAGACTCATTTAGAGCTATCGTTGCTGCTTATGAAAAGCCCAAAATGGATGGATGAAGGAAAAACAACGTTAGTTACTGTTAGTCGATATCGTGAGCGATCGCCCAAAGCTTCTCTAACGGTGCGTTACGGCTGCGCCTAACGACACCCTACTTTTCTGGTTTCTAATTGGAAGATGAGTGATGTTGGGGCGATCGCACCATCACATCAGCTAATTTAGGGCGATCGCCCCCAGTTTTAGATGAGGAAATTTGTTTACCGTGAAACACGCCTCACCAAAAACCATTCACTCTTTGTTTCCCCTACTTGAACAGATTCGAGAGATACCTGGCTTGAAGGAAAAAAAACAGGGTATCTTTTATCGAAAATCAAAAGCGTTTCTGCACTTTCATGAAGATGGCAGTCAGATTTACGCAGATGTTCGGCTGGGCGGAGAAGACTTCGAGCGGTTTTCTTCTACAACCCAAAACGAGCAAAACGTCTTACTCAATCGGATTCGAGAGTTTCTTCAGTCTACTTCTGCTTGATTCCGTTGTGTCACCATCGCGGTGCTCTGATTCGATACAAGAAAGGCGATCGCCCAAAGCTTCTCTAACGGTGCGTTACGGCTTCGCCTAACGACACCCTACTTTTCTGATGTCTGATTGGAAGATGGGTGATGATGGGGCGATCGCCCTCCACCATTGACCAGGTGCCTTAATCGTAGGTGATTAACCTTGTCGGGCTTAGGAGCTTTAGCTCTATCATTAGTCGGCCTGCCGACGGGCGAAGGCTTTAAAAACCGCTTCTGACATCACACTAACAACATGAATGAAGAGCAATTGCCCTGCTGTCCAGGCATACAGTACAACCAACATGAGCACCCGAAGCCAGTAAGGAAACTCTGCATGGGGCACATTGCTGGAAAAAACAGACAGCACCGCCAGCCCCACAAATACGACCAACAAAACGATCAGCCGCGACAGCAACGACCATTGAAACCAACTAAATAAGCTTTTTTCTGTTAGCGCTTCAGCCAGAGAAACCACCACATCAATAGCCAAGATGTATGGAGCAAAAAACGACAACACCGGGAAACCAAACTCTTGCATTCCCCCACTTATTTCTCCATTGCCTGTACCGTCAGTAAGGATATAAGAGAGAGTCGTAATAATAGAGGTCATCCATTCTAAGTTCACAGGGGTTGCCCCATCCCCTCCTATCATCACCAGGTAAACCATAATGAATACGAGCACCAAGGTGCCGATCAAACTAGCCAACAGGGAAAATTTGAACAAATTGATGACGAGTCGTAAAACCCAAGCGACGAGGTAGTAACCAATGCGGTTGTTTGACTTAGAGGTAGGCATGGGCTGCAAGAGTGCGCGGCGATAAGTACTCGAAATCTGTCAAGTTTGACGTACATGCCCAACGATCCGCAACCCATCATTGATCATTAGTGGCGATCGCCCCTCATCCATCAACAAGAAAAAGCCTCGCACCGCAGCACGAGACTTTTAGTTTAGACCTAGGTGAAATACCCTGGCTTAGCTTACTTAAAGTGTGAAGCCGCCTTCTCAAACGAAGACTGCAAATCACCCATCGCAGAATCAAATCCTGATTTCACATTTTCCCAAGCATCATCACTGGATGATTTGAGATCCGTCAGTTTACGCTGGGCTTCCTGACGTTTTTCAGTCAGATTATTTACCTGCTCTTGATAGTTGATCTTAGCGTCAGCTTTCGCTTGATTTGCCTTTGCCTTCAGCTCATCGATTTGAGCTTCCAGCTTTTCTAGCTGGGCTTCCGCTTGCTGCTTCAATGCTTCTTTATTTGCCATAACAACACTCCTAAAGTGAACTCCATTTTTGAGTAGCAATTCCAACAATCACGTCATCGTGAAAGATATCTGTTGAGTCGAAGATATTTAGTCAAAAAAGTCCTTAACCGACTCAACTATTCCTTTCGCTTGATCTTCAGCTTCTTCGCTCAGGTCTTCAGCCGCAGCTTTCGCTTGCCCAGTGCCGCGTTGAACTCGACCCTTAACTTGATCGGTGATTCCTTCCGCTTGCTTTTGGCGGTTATCTGTCAGGTCTCCGGCTTGTTCTTTCACCTTGCCGATGCCTTCTTGAATTCGACCCTTAATCTGATCGCTCGTTCCAGCTCCAGCAGCTTCATCAAGCTGAGACTCTGCTCGCTCGCGAACAATTGCCGCAGCTTCGCTATTACCGCCTGTAGCCAAAATAGGATTCACCGATGTAGCCCAACTGGCAGATGGAGCGATGACAAGACTACCCAGAGAAAAAGCGATCGCCACAGTCCAGCGCAACCAATATTTGGGTGAAAAAACCTGCATGAAACGATTCTTGATTTGCATTATTTTCATTGTATCTCCCTTTAATTAAACATGGCAAAACGTACGTCTTTTAATGTCTAAAAAAGTATCAAAAAACATACTCAATTCCTCAAAGATAAAACGAAAACTATCGACCCAAAAAACCACTTACTAAGTAAGTAAGGTTATTTTGGATCGCTTATGTTTTATAACTCTGAAGCCTGAACTAAATTTCACTGACCTTGTCTCATGTAAAAGTCACATTTTTATTACCACATTTAAAAACCTATCATTGTTAGAATTTAGTTGGCTTCTACCGTTTGGCATGTTCAACTTCATCAAAAGATAGAGCTACAACTTTTAAGAACAAAAATAGCCTTCGGTTAAGTTCAGACTCTTAACAGTTCATAGTTTTAAGCTTAAAGAAAAACCTTGAAATTCAGTTTTCAAGTTCATCTTTCAAGCTATTGGTCATATTTTCTATGGATTATTCAATTCTCGACCCTTAATCTTCATTGCCAATTCCAACGATCAAGCGATGGCGATCGCCACTGTCCCCTAACAATCAGGAACATTCCAAGCTAAAATCCATCTCACAGCACAGGAACGTCAGACTACATCAACATAGCCACACCGCATCATTTACGAGGGAGCAGTCATGGGTTTGAGAATGCGCTTCATCCTGCTGACATTGGGAAGCATCGTACCGTCGTGTTTGCTGATCTCTATGCCTACTCTGGCTCGGGCAGAACAGGCCGAGTCTCCCCACGAGTCAATAAGCGAAACAGCCGCAACGATTCTCCCTGCCAATACAAATATCTTTCAAGCCACGGCTGCGATCGCCCTCACACCCATTGACCTTGTGTCTACCGCTCCTAGTGCGATCGCCATTCAGCCCACCCAGGCAGACAGCATTCACGAGCTTCATGCCACTGAGGCGATTCCAGCCGAATCCAAACCATTCGATAACCAGCTCGTTCAGTTACCTGCCGCAGATGCTGAGAATTCAGAAACGAATTCAGAGGCAAATTCAGAGGCGATCGCCCCTTCTTCCAGCGACCCTGAACAACCCGAGCCTCAAGCTCCAGACTCTCAACCCATAGGCTCTGAATCAACAGAATCCGAATCAATAGAATCCGAATCGGTGCCAGACGCTCCCGTTATAGACGATGAGGCTGTTTCAGAAAACGGAGAGGAGTCTGATGCTGACGATGTGCCTGAGACAGAGAGCGAAGCCACTCCCACGGATGAGCTAACCACAGAGGAAGAAGACGCAGCCTATCTGCAATGGCAGCAGCTTTTGATGGAGGGCGATCGCCTCTTTCTCAATGGTCAATATCTCGAAGCCGAGCAGCGCTATCAAGCGGCTAAAGATCCCGATGACACCGATCCCGACCCGGTCGAACAGCCTGAAGCCTTCACTGATCCTGAACTCTTATCTCCCGCAGGACGAGTCTACTGGCGAGAATATCAGGCAGGCCAAGAATCTGGCATGGAAACCCGGATCTTTATCCCGCTTCAGCTCTTGACGGAAGAGCATCCTGAATTTGTCCCGGCTCAAGTAGAATACGCAGTTTTGCTAAGCGATTCTGACGACGAAGACGCCAAGCAGCAGGCTCTGGAACAGCTCGAACAAGCAACAGCACTCTTTCCTGAGAATGCAGAACTTGCGCGCACCCGAGTTAATTTCTTAGCAGAAAACGAAGAATGGTTGCAGGCGGCGATCGCCGCGCGTCAATTTGCAGTGCTTAATCCAGATGCTCCTGAAAATCCTGAATTTGAAGCCGACTCGGAAGAGTATCAGCAGCGTTTTCGATCTCGCCTGCGAGGACAACTCCGTCGCAATGCCATCGGCAATGTCGTGACAGGAGCCTTGGGTTTCGTGCTTACCGGAAACCTATTTGGCCCTCTCTCGGCTCTCGATACCACCGTGCTGATGCTGCGGGGAGAATCTGCCGTGGGCGAAAACATCGCCAATCGGGCGGTGGAAGAACTCGACCTGATCACAGACGAAGAGGTCGTGGCCTATGTCAACGAAATCGGACAGACATTGGCCTCCCTTGCCGGACGAGACGAATTTGAGTACGAGTTCTATGTCGTCGAAGAAGAAGAACTCAATGCTTTCGCCTTGCCCGGAGGCAAAGTGTTTATAAACGCAGGAGCCATTCTCAGAGCAGAAACCGAAGCCGAACTAGCCGGACTAATCGCCCACGAGCTATCCCACGCGGTTCTATCCCACGGGTTTCAAATCGTGACTGGAGGCAACCTCACCGCTAACGTCCTTCAACATGTGCCCTATGGAGGCTACGTCACAAATTTAGCGGTGCTGCGCTACAGTCGCGGCATGGAGCGGCAAGCCGACACCCTGGGCACTCAGCTCTTGGCCAATTCAGACTACGCCGCTGATGGGCTGCACCGCATGATGGAAACCCTCTATGACGTGAGCGAATATCGCCGCCGTTTCGACTGGCTCTCATCTCACCCCGACATTCCAGAGCGAATTCGCCGCCTCGATCAGCTCATCGAACAGAATGGCTATAATCGCTACGCCTATGAGGGTATCGAGCGCCATCTCCAGATCCGTGAGCAGGTCGAGCAACTCTTGAGAGAAGCTGGCAAGTTAGAAGACGAGGAAGAGTTTGAGATTGAAGATACGGCTGATGATTCCTCAGAAACCTCGGAAGAGAGCGAATCCCAAGAGAGCGAACCGAAAGACCCCATGGAGCCTTAGTGATACAGAGGATGCAAAGCAGAGAACAAAATTACTTTAAAAAGACAAAAGCTCTCCGTTATGCGGAGAGCTTTTATAGATGACCTGGCACCGAGCTATTTTCCCGTGGGGCAACCCCCAAAGTATCTTCGCCGCTACAGCGTTTCACCACTGAGTTCGAGATGGAT
>JBARXP010000369.1:0-3870 GCA_049647405.1 Elainellaceae cyanobacterium
CTACCAGAATCTGTGGCGATGTTGGAACTGACGCCAGAAGAGATGAGTCGGGTGCCCGATTTCAGCCAGTCTCAACGGCTGAGATTGCCGCCTGCTGGTGCTAATGGTGATCTGCCGGAGTTGGAGCAAGATTTTAACTCTGGTATCCAAGAGTTTGAGCTAGACAGTGATACGAGTCGTAACCAGAGTAGTTGGTATTCTCCCTACGACGACTACCTCTATGCGCCGCCGCCGGTCTATGTGCCATCGCCGCCGAGATCTAATTCCTACTCGTCTGGGACAACTCAGCGGCGATCGACCACCCCACCCCAGCCCCAGCCCCAATCTCCAGCAACCCAATCGCCGCCTGCCCAAACCCAGACTCCAGAGACTCAGCCTACGAACGATCCTCCAGCTTCGGCTCAGCAGCTAGAAGATAATCTGCAATATAGCGGCGAGACGACCAGCCTGCCCGATTTAATGGCGGCGAACCCCAACGACGTGGACAACGACGTGGAGGAGAGTGCTGAACCGGATGAAGCCGCTGGCGGGGATGAGGCAGTTGAGGACGATGGAGCCGTTGAGGACGATGGAGCAGTTGAGGACGATGAAGCGATCGCTGCCATCCAAGCTGAACGAGACGCCATGAACGAGGAACTCTCGGTCACAGAACTGCTAGCCTATTCCGACCTAGGTACATCGCCTCAAGATGCCTCGGGGGCTTTAGGAACCTTTGTGGAGCGCTGGAGACCCACACTAGAAGAGCAGGGCGTTGAGGAGTTTGCCCTAGGACAGTTAGAACTCACGGGGGACTTTCCTGGGTTGGCTTGTTCCCTAGAAGCGTCGCCTTTTTCTCGCTACGGCGTGGCGCTGGATGAAGCGGGTGAGTTGCTCGATGATCCGAGGTTGATTCAAAGTTCGGGATATCCAATCTTTAATCGATCAGCGTTGGAAACGCTGATGGAGTATGAGTTTGAGCCAAGTGATACAGCCCGGATTGAGCTGGTGACGGTGGTCTTTAATTACGATGAAGAGGTCTGTGCTCAGATTGCTTTGCCCGAGGGAGAGTCAAGCGATCGCGCTGAGTCTGGCGAGGCTGCCTCGGAGGAGACTCAGGCGGCTGATGACGCTCAAGATGATGCAGACCTTGATGGAACGTGAGTTCGGGATAGAAAGGGGTGGAACAGATACAGTTGAAAGTACCTAATTCTCAACGCACTTAACCACCCCATGCTCAATTTAGAAGCCTTGTTTTGCCATGTCGATGACTTCTGTCAACGGTTTACCCCCCAGTGGAAGCAGATCCTGTTAGGGAGCGGCGTGCAACAGCGCCAACGGTCTCGTCGTCTCTGTTTGAGCGAAATCATGACGATTTTGATTGCGTTCCATCAGTCGGCACACCGCAATTTCAAGTGGTTCTACACCCAACAGGTTTGCTGTGATTGGCGCGATGCCTTTCCAGGTTTAGTCAGCTACAACCGTTTTGTGGAGTGGATTCCGTCAACGCTCATTCCCTTATGTGCCTACTTACGTCATTGCTTTGGATCCTGCACCGGCACAGCAATTCTCAGTATGAACATCTTGCATGAGATTATTGAGAACAGTGTCAATAGATTGCTTGAAAAAGCTCATTCTTTCGTTCAGGATTCGGCAGATTGGGCAAGCTACTGGTCAAAATGAGAATTGCTGGCACCGGCATCAGTTTCATCGACTCAACCAGTCTCAAGGTATGTCACAATCGCCGCATTAGTGCCCACAAAGTCTTCAAGCCCTTAGCAGCACCTGGAAAGACGTCCGTGGATTGGTTCTTTGGCTTTAAGCTCCATCTGGTGGTCAATGAGCAGGGAGACTTGCTCAACGTTGTCCTCACCCCTGGCAACACCGACGACCGCAAGCCCGTGCCTAAACTCCTCCAACACCTCTTCGGCAAGGTGTTTGGTGACCGGGGATACGTGTCGCAACCCTTGGCTCAGCAGTTACGGCAGCACTACGGGATTCAACGGTTCACCAAGCTCAAACGGAACATGAAGAATCGCTTGATGGTGCTAAGCGATAAGCTACTTTTACGCCGACGAGCCATTATTGAGTCCATCATTGATCAATTGAAGAACATTTCTCAGATCGAACATTCTCGTCATCGCTCCCCGGTCAACGACTTTGTCAATGTGATCTGTGGACTGATTGCCTATTGCCACCAGCCCAAAAAGCCATCTCTATTGATTGACAAGGCTTTACCTGCGGATGCTTAACCCGAACTCCTAAGAAACATCTTGCGTCAGGGTCTCCTCCTGTGTGGTTTGGGACAGTTCAAGACCTAAGGCGGCGGCTTGTTTTTGTAAATATTTGAGCTTGCGTTGTCGATACTGTTGCTCATAGTATTCTGCGCCGACATCGTCGTAGGACGTCCCCGTACTCCATAGGTGATAGAAAATGCGGGCGAGCTTGTGAGCCGTGGCGGTAATGGCTTTAGGTGCCCCTAATCGGGCTTTGAGTCGTCGAAAGAAAGCTCCGATAGCCGAATCAGACTTCCCGGCGGCCATGGCTGCGATGCGAAAAGCATTGGCCGCTCGATTGCTAACGCGACGAGTCTTCGAGCTTTTTCGTTTGCCCCCCGAAATGGCACTGCCAGGACATAATCCGAGCCAGGAAGCAAAACGCTGAGCGCTACCGAAGCGGGTTGGATCTAAGCCCACTTCTGAGAGAATGGTTTGCACCGTCAAGGGGCCTAAGCCATCCATTGCACAGAAATTGACCCCACTGATGCGATGGAGGTGGGTGGCCAGATCAAAGGTGGGTTGATTTTGAACCGCTTTACGCACGACCTTGGGTTGGGGTTGCTCATGCGGGGGTAGGGGGCTGGGTAGCTGATTGAGGTAGGTCTCAATCTGGGCATCACAGTCGGTAATATGCTGCTGATAGGTCTCATAGAGGCTTAACTCCTGGCTCAGGACAAAGAGATGTTCCTCCCGATAGGTGCCGCTGAGGGCGGCGGCAATCTCAGCCTCACGTTTGCGCACCCGCTCGTGCTTCAGCGCCGCCAAGGTCTGGGGGTCGCGTTCTCCCGCTACAATCGCCTTCAATATCCGCATCCCACTCAGCCCGGTGAGGTCACTCAGCACCCGATGCAGGTGCAGGTTCATCTGCGTCAATGCCTTTTGCATCCGCTGAATGTGCTGAGCTGCCGACTGGATCAACCTGTCCCGCTGCCGAATGTACTGCCGCAGCACGCACATCGCCTCAGCCGGTCGAAAGCTCGCCGAGAGGAGTCCATAGCTGTGGAGTTGGCGGATCCATTGGCAGTCGAGCACATCGCTCTTACGACCCGGCACATGCTTGAGGTGCTGCGCATTCACCAGAATCACCTCAAACCCCTCGCGTTCGAGTAATTCATACAGCGCTATCCAATACACCCCCGTCGATTCCATCGCCACGGTCTCAACGTTGCACTGTCTTAACCATTCCACCAAAGCCTCTAAATCCGGCGTATAGCATCCAAACTCTCGCACCGATTGGGCATCCCGCTCCGGCGGTATGCTTACCCAATGGCTACTCGCTCCAATATCGATGCCCGCTGCATTCGGCTTCAGCAGCCCAAAACCCGATCTCGTGTCCCTATGACCGACAACTGTGCTGGCTTCAACGCCTTGAGCGCTCAACGGATGAGATGATTGTGGCATGGTGATGACCCTGGCTATCAACAGAGGGCAGCCCCTATCCTAGAATCAGCCATCGATAGATTCTCCTAAACGGGATAAAGGGAACGCCCCTTTTCACCCATGCCTTTCGCTGTTGATTCCAGAACCAGACTCACGACGGACCGAATGCACCAGTGTTCTTGCGGTCTTAGCTGATAGGCGCTACCCATCCCCAGAATAGGATCCCTCAGTGCTG
>JBARXP010000370.1:0-5986 GCA_049647405.1 Elainellaceae cyanobacterium
GAAACAAAGTATTTTAGTAGACGGAAAATAGGTCGTCTAAGGTTTCACAAATCATGCGCGTATTTGTTCTTTTATTCAACGCGAGGACAGATAACGAGGGAATTCACACGCTCAAAGTGGGCGATCGCAACGTTGTCTTGATGTTCGAATCAGAGGATGACGCCACTCGCTATGGTCTGATGCTAGAGGCTCAAGACTTCCCCTCCGCTACTGTAGAAGCGTTCGAGAGTGAAGATATTGAATCATTTTGTGTAGATGCAGACTATGAGGCGAAAATCGTGCCCGACGGCACCTTAGAAGTCCCCCCTGAGGCGAGTGTAGACTCCATCGATTGGAACCCTGATGCGTCTCCAGATGAGGTGAAGCCCGCGTCTGCTCAAAAAGATTCAGATGCACCCGAATTTTCGCAAGACGAGCTTGAACGCATTCGTCTCAAGCTAGAAGGGTTGATGTAGCGACGAGGCTCTAAAGAAGTGCAAGCATCCTGTTCACAGCAATTCTCATTATGGTTACGCTACAACACCCGCAAATAAATTGCGGGCTACAAATGATCAAGTCCCTGCGGGACTGATAGCCGACAGATCTTAGCCCCAACGGGGCTTTCACTGATTAGCCCGCAATTTATTCGCGGGCGGGTCGGAAGCGTAGCCAGATAGCCAACTCGCCAAACTGAGAATTGCTGTCCTGTTCACGCTGACGTTGCCAAACATTGAATCTTGTGGATCTTGGGCAACGCCAAACCTTGGATCTTTAGGATTCAGAGGTTAGGACTCATTCTGATCCTCAAGTTGCAGCCATTGACGGTACAAATCAGGGCGGCGATCGCGCGTCCGTTCAATTTGCTGCTGCTTGCGCCACTGGGCAATCTTTTCATGGTTGCCCGAGCGGAGAATATCAGGCACAGACCAACTGCGAAACTCAGCAGGGCGGGTATATTGCGGATAGTCGAGCAGACCCGCCTCAAAACTTTCGGCCTTGAGCGATTCTTCCTTACCTACGGTTCCGGGTCGTAGACGCAACACCCCATTCAGCAACGCCAGAGCCGGAATTTCACCGCAAGTCAGCACAAAATCTCCCAAAGACACCTCCTGGGTCACCAAATGCTGCCGCACCCGTTCATCGACCCCTTCGTAGTGCCCACACACCAATACCAGCTGGTCATAGGTGGCAAAGTCTTCAAACATACGCTGGTGCATGGGTTTTCCCTGGGGTGTGAGCAACACAATCTGCCGACGAGGCAGCACTGAAATAGACTCTACCGCCGCAAATAACGGATCAGGCTTCATCAACATGCCGACTCCGCCGCCATAGGGTTCATCGTCTACGCGGTGGTGCTTGTCTGTGGTGAAATCTCGGGGGTTGACGAGATTGACGGCAGCAATGCCGCGCTCTAGAGCCTTGCCCACCAGCCCAGACTGGAGCGGTGAAGAGAAGAATTCGGGAAATAGGGTGACAATGTCAAACCGCACAGTGGGGAGTTCCTTTGTTTTACGTCTGTTTAATTTTTAGTTAGAATCTTGCATTACTGCTTGGAATTAAATCTGTAGGCTGCAATGAAACCGATGTTGACCTCGAAAGCGTTTGCCACAAGGTAATTGTGCAAGATGTCAACGGTGACTTAGTATGATTTGCAGATTTGACTCCTAATAGTAATCATGTGTGTTCTCTGAATCGGTTTGACCTCATAGAGAATGACATCATGCTTTTAGTGATGCTTATTTTTTAGGGTGACCGTCAACAACTTACGGCCTAAATTTCCCCCAAATAATGTCTGGATGACCCAGGACATTTTGTGCTTGTGCTCGAAAAAATAAAAGACGGAGCGATTTTTGGTCGCAACCGGATCAAGCTCTCCAATCTTAGAAGGTTCTTAGAGGTTGTTTTTTTTGAATTTTATCGAGCCAAGCCTGCCATCCTTCTGTTTTCAACTACGTGCTGTCCTAGAATGAAACTTGTCTTGAACGGCAGATGATTTAGCACTGAGGGAAACGGTGAAAAAACGGGGTATCGGCCTTGGTAGGTTGCTGAAGCAGGTGGCTCAGTTCAGTTTTGGGAGCGATTTAATGCTGCAATTGGAACCTAAATCTGCACAGGACGAGATGTCCAAAGTACAGAAATCGGCAGTGATGGTGATTGGTGGTGCTGAGGATAAAATCCACGGACGCCTAATTCTTCAGACCTTTTTTCAACGGTCTGGAGGGCAGGATGCTATGATTGCCATCATTCCCTGTGCCTCGCGTGAACCTGAAATTATTGGCGATCGCTACCGCACGATTTTTCGTGATATGGGCGCAAAAGAAATTGAAATTTTTGATATTCGCGATCGCCACGAAAGTGACCACGATCGCTGGCATGAGTTTTTAGCTCAATGCACTGGAGTGTTTATGACAGGGGGCGATCAGCTCCGACTCAGCGGCATGATGGCTGACACCATTGTTATGGACAAGGTGCGAATGCGGGCTCAAATGGGAGAACTTGCCCTAGCCGGAACCAGCGCGGGAGCGGCGGTCATGGGCGAATTTATGATTGCGGGAGGCGGCAGCGGCGAGTCTCCCAATCGGTCTCTGGTCGATCTGGCCGATGGTCTCGACATCATCCCTGAAATTTTGGTCGATCAACATTTCCACAATCGCAACCGCATGGCTCGTTTGATGAGTGCGATCGCCGCCTATCCTGAAAAACTGGGTATCGGCATTGATGAAGATACCTGCGCCATGTTTGAGGGTGACGATACGTTCCACGTGATTGGCAAGGGCACCGTAACGATCATAGATGCGGCTGAAATGACTCATACGACCTATCCTGATGCTGAGTTGGCTGATCCGCTCAGCATTCACAATCTGCGAGTTCATATTCTCAAGCATGGCGATCGCTACGACTTTGGCCGCCGCCGCCTACTGCCCCCAGAAGGTCAATAAGTCAGTCTGCGAATGAGTCAGTCTGCAAATGAGTCAATCTGCGAATGGAGAATAAACGTCGGCGCTGAAGTTTCCGTCAATCTCGTTACGGCAAGTTGCTCTAGGCTCTGACAAGATCCTAGAACCTGTTTCTGAAATTTCAATTGCAAAACTGTTCGTGAGAAACAGTTTAGAAGTTTTCATCGGTCTGAGACTAGAGAGTTGATATCATCTCCACATCTACCTGCCCTACGACTAACACAACCGCTATGCGAATTCTCAAAACTCAGACGCTACGGGGTCCCAACTATTGGAGCATCCGCCATCGCAAGCTCATCATTGCTCGTCTTGACTTAGAAGACTTGGCAGAGCGGCCCTCCGACGAGATCCCAGGGTTCTATGACGGGTTAGTCGAAGCATTGCCTAGCTTAACGGAACACTTCTGCTCTCCCGGCCATCGAGGTGGGTTTCTCAAGCGGGTTCGAGAAGGCACCATGATGGGTCACATTTTGGAGCATGTCGCCCTTGAGCTGCAATCTCTAGCCGGAATGCCTGTTGGGTTTGGGCGCACCCGTGAAACGGCAACTCCAGGGGTCTATCAGGTTGTTTTTCAATATCAGTATGAGCAGGCCGGACGATATGCTGCACGAGCAGCTTTTCGACTGTGCAGCAGCATTGTCGAGAAGGGGCATTATGCCACCGAAGAACTAGAGAAAGATCTGCGTGATCTCAACGAATATCGAGAGCAGGCTGCCCTTGGCCCCAGCACAGACACCATCGTTAAAGAAGCCGATGCGAAGGGAATTCCCTGGATGGAGATAGAAGCTCGCTCAATGATACAGCTGGGCTACGGAGCATTTCAAAAGCGGCTGCAAGCGACCCTCAGCGGTCAAACGGGTATCTTGGGCGTCGAACTAGCCTGCGATAAGGAAAGCACAAAGCGCATCTTGAGAGATGCTGGCGTGCTTGTTCCAAAGGGCGAAGTCATCTACTTTTTTGATGAGCTAGAGGCTGCCATCACTGATGTAGGAGGGTATCCCATTGTCATCAAGCCCCTAGACGGCAACCACGGCCGGGGAATAACCATTAATATTGACTCGTGGGACATAGCAGAAAGCGCCTATGATGCTGCCCGCGAAGTTTCAAATGGGGTCATTGTAGAGCGGTTTTACAATGGCCAAGATCATCGAGTCTTGGTGGTCAATCATAAGGTCGTTGCGGTAGCAGAACGGATTCCTGCCCATGTGGTGGGCAATGGACGCTCTACGGTTCAAGAGCTGATTGAAGAAACGAATCGCGATCCCCGTCGAGGAGAAGGGCACGACAACGTGCTGACTCGAATTCAGGTTGATCGCACGAGCTGGCAGCTCCTAGAGCGTCAAGGGTTTACTCTAGAAACCGTGCTTCAAAAAGATGAGGTTTGTTATCTACGGGCCACCGCCAATCTCAGCACCGGGGGCATTGCCATCGACCGGACAGACGACATCCACCCCATGAACGTGTGGCTGGCCGAACGGGTCTCGCGCATCATCGGGCTTGATATTGCTGGTATCGACATTGTCACGACCGATATTTCGCAACCCCTTCAAGATGTAGATGGAGTGATTGTGGAAGTGAACGCGGCTCCGGGGCTGCGGATGCATATCTCCCCTAGCGTTGGCATTCCTCGCAATATCGGAGAGCCCATTCTCGATATGCTGTTTTCGCCAGGAGAACCAACGCGGGTTCCGATCATTGCTCTGACCGGAACGAACGGCAAAACAACGACGACTCGACTCACGGCTCATATCTTTCGACAAACTCAAAAAGTCGTGGGCTATACCACAACCGATGGTATCTACATTGGAGATTATTTGGTCGAGCGAGGCGACACCACAGGCCCCCAGAGCGCCCAGGTTATTTTGC
This sequence comes from Elainellaceae cyanobacterium, assembly GCA_049647405.1. Lineage (GTDB taxonomy): Bacteria > Cyanobacteriota > Cyanobacteriia > CAKZMO01 > CAKZMO01 > CAKZMO01. The sequence continues at coordinate 4,803 of JBARXP010000370.1, forward strand.
AAGACCCGACGGTCGAGGTGGCGGTTTTGGAAACGGCGCGAGGAGGAATCTTGCGTTCGGGACTGGGGTTTGATCAGTGCGACGTGGGCGTGGTGCTCAATGTAGCGGCTGACCACTTGGGTATTGGCGATATTGAAACCGTTGAAGACCTAGCCCATCTGAAAAGCGTGGTAGTCGAGTCATCTCACCCCGACGGCTATGCGGTGCTCAATGCCGATGATCCGCTGGTGACTGAGATGGCGCGGCGCGTCTCATCGAAGGTCGCATATTTTTCGATGGATGCTGACAATCCCGTTGTGCGATCGCACACCCAAGAGGGGGGCATTGCCGCTGTCTATGAAAATGGCTTTATCTCAATTCTCAAGGGTGACTGGACGGTGCGCATCGAGCGGGCTGAAAACGTGCCGCTGACCATGGCTGGCCGAGCTCCGTTTCAGATTGCCAATGCGCTGGCGGCTAGCCTCGCCGCCTACTTACAGGGGGTTGAGGTAGAGCTGATTCAAAAGGCACTGATGACCTTTGAGGCGTCGGTCAACCAAACTCCTGGCCGCATGAACATGATCAATCTAGGGCGGTTTCATGCCCTAGTTGACTATGCTCATAACCCCGCGAGCTATGAAGCCCTGGGCGGCTTCATGAAAAACTGGCCCGGAGCCTGCATTGGGGTGATTGGTGGCCCTGGCGATCGCCGCGATGAAGACTTCGTGACCCTGGGCCGTCTGTCGGCCAGCATGTTTGACCGCATCATTATCAAAGAAGACGACGATACCCGTGGGCGACCCCGAGGAGAAGCGGCTAAGTTGATTCTAGAAGGAATTCAGCAGGCAGGCGTTGAGGTGCAGCACAGCACCATTTTGGATGAGACTGAAGCGATTAACACAGCCCTGAGCGAAGCTCCTGACGAAGGGTTGGTCGTGGTGCTCCCCGAAAGTGTAACTCGTGCCATTAGCCTAATTGAAGCGGTGAAGGCGCGATCGCCCCAAACCACGCAGCCCTCCAATAGTCTTGCGGCAAAAGCCACTCATCTCACCAACACCCCCAATGGCATGGCCCTACAAGACACAACGACGAACAACCCTGAAGGAGAGTATGCTCAAACTGGACGGTAAGGGAAATTCATAATGGTCGAGTCTGAATCAAACGGCTGGTATATCATTCAGCAAGAAACCGGGCACTGCGACATC
>JBARXP010000371.1:0-19846 GCA_049647405.1 Elainellaceae cyanobacterium
GATTAGGGAGTTCCAAAATGCCTCGTTCGCACCTTGGATGGATGCAACAAAAGGTTTTGTCATAACCAATAATAAAAAATCAGTAAATCGAGTTTGAGTCGGAGCTGCCCTTTAATGGCAATAAGCAATGGCAATAAGCAATGGCAATAAGCAATCGCAACAAGAGACTAATAGGGGGACATCCTGTTTCTGCAAGTTCATCGATTGCTGTAGTGCGAGAACCCTGCCCGCGTTGGCAACGGGTATATTCTTGATTCATGAACTTGCTGCCAATAAAACAGGCGTTCACTTATCATGCGCTTCTTAAACCCCGATAATCGAACAGTTTTGAGCAACAGTTCTAAGCAGATAATGAATCATTTTTGATTTAGAGCAAAGCAGACCAACAGATATGAAAAACAATGATTGAATCGAGCGATGATTTGAGTTGAATCTCGCACGATAGTTTTCAATTTCTGGGCAGCACTGCACCGTCAAAATCAGAGAATCCATCACTGGCTAGAAAGTGAATTTAGGCTAAATTTAAACCGCAGCAACGAGACGAATAGAAATCATAGATGTGTCTCTATCATGCTGTCTTTTGCGATGCTTAGAATGTCGGCGCACAGGACACATCAGCCCACACGATAACAATTCAAAAAACCGTAGAATCCCCGCTTATTAAAGCAGACCTTATCAGGATAATCGTATTTCCTCGCCCATAATCCTACGCAGCCAATCCATAGATTTGAGAGAAGATTAAATTTGAATCCGTGCATCTACGTAAAATAGCTATACATTTCTATACGTAGCTCAAATTCTCTCATGTGATTTATTTGAAAGCGGAAGTCAGGCTTCATGATTGTGATGCTAAGTATGTGGTCAAAACTAAAAGAAACGGTGTGTGCCCCCCGCCGGGGGCACACACTCACATCGCATCGTTTAATTATGGCTACCTACTTACTCAAATGTGATGTGGACTACGGCTGTATCAGGGAAACCCAAATATTTCCTGAAGCTGCGATCGCCCGATATGGAGCATTTTTCCGCTGAAAATAGCGAGTATTTTCAACCCCATCAGCTTTTCTAAGAGACTTCTAAGCCCTTTTTATTAAGGCATTGCGCGATCGCCAATTATTCAGTTCAGCAGCAGCAGGAGCGAAACTTAGTCGGCTATCTGGGTTTTTCCAGCTCGTATAATGCGCTCGAAAGGAATGTCCTCGTGCATAAACTTTTTTAGATGGTGTCGATTGAATGTCAGTGGTCTGTTAGATGGTGTCGATTGAATGTCAGTGGTCTGAATGATTTGGAGAACACATTTTCATTCTGTTTGACAGGTTATTTTGCGTGACAGCTAAAGGCGGCCTTAAATAACGGATGAGACACTACATTGGCGATCGCCACGACACCATATAAGGCATCGTTTAATGATGACGATTTTCCCTGATCAAATGCTTTGGAGACAGGTTCAAGCCCCAAGGATCTTGAAGGGCTTAAGCCGACGGTCTAACCCCCAATTCCGACGATGCATCCAAGAATATTAAAACGATTCTCCAGATCATGAGTGGTGCTTCCACTCCGACAGATTCTTCTCAGTTCTGCAACGCAAATTTTGCAATTGCACAGTCGCATTGGAGTAACTTTTTATGACACTTGCACCCAACAAACCGTTAACACCCGATAACGCTGTTCTCTCAGAAAGTGAACTGCAAAAAATCCATGCGTTTTGGCGTGCCTGCAACTATCTCGCAGTCGGCATGATTTATCTTCGCGATAACCCGCTGCTGCAAGAGCCGCTTCAGCAAGAGCACGTTAAGATTCGCTTGCTGGGTCACTGGGGATCAAGCCCAGGGTTGAGTTTTATCTATATTCATCTCAACCGGATGATCAAGAAATATGACCTGAATATGATCTACATGGCAGGGCCAGGTCACGGAGCACCCGGCGTCTTGGGGCCTGTTTATCTGGAAGGAACATACTCTGAGATTTATCCTGACAAGAGTGAAGATGCCGAGGGCATAGGCCGATTTTTTAAGCAGTTTTCTTTTCCAGGGGGGATTGGCAGCCACTGCACCCCAGAAACGCCGGGATCAATCCACGAAGGAGGCGAACTCGGCTACAGCCTGTCTCACGCCTATGGCTCAGTGTTAGATAATCCCGATCTGATCACGGCCTGTGTGGTTGGCGATGGCGAGGCCGAAACGGGGCCTCTAGCTACGGCTTGGCACTCCAACAAATTTCTCAACCCGATTCGCGATGGGGCGGTGTTGCCGATCCTTCATCTCAACGGCTACAAAATCGCTAACCCTACGATTTTGGCCCGCATCAGCCATGAGGAACTGGAAGCACTCTTTGTGGGCTATGGCTATAAGCCTTACTTTGTTGAGGGCAGCGACCCCGCTGAGATGCACCAAAAAATGGCGGCGACTCTAGAATTGGCGATCGCCGAAATTCAGTCGATTCAGTCTGAGGCTCGCAGTTCTGGGGTGGCGCGTCGTCCTCGCTGGCCGATGATTGTGCTGCGATCGCCCAAAGGCTGGACTGGCCCCGATCAAGTCGATGGCAAGAAAACAGAAGGCTTTTGGCGATCGCACCAAGTTCCTCTATCGGGAATGCATGGCAACCCAGAGCATATGCAGAAGTTAGAGGACTGGCTGCGTAGCTACAAGCCAGAAGAACTGTTCGACGAAAACGGAACGCTGCTGCCTGAGCTGAAAGAGCTGGCACCGACAGGCAATCGTCGCATGAGCGCCAACCCTCACGCCAATGGCGGAGTGCTGCGCAGAGCGTTGGAAATGCCAGACTTCCGCAAATATGCCGTCACGGTCGATAAGCCAGGAGCCGTCTACGCCGAAAACACCAAGCCCCTTGGCTCGTTTTTGCGAGATGTCATGGCGAATAACATGCAGACTTTTCGGGTGTTTGGGCCTGATGAGACGGCCTCTAACCGCCTCAGTGCCATCTATGAAGCCAGCAAGAAAGTTTGGATGGGTGAGATTTTCCCTGAAGATGCGGGCGGTACAGAAATCGCAGTCGATGGGCGAGTCATGGAAATGTTGAGTGAGCACACCCTCCAGGGTTGGCTCGAAGCCTACCTGCTGACGGGTCGCCACGGCTTTTTCCATACCTACGAAGCCTTTGCCCACGTCGTAGACTCTATGTTTAACCAACATGCCAAGTGGTTAGACATCTGCAAACAAGAAGTACCCTGGCGTGCTGCGATTTCGTCGCTCAATATTTTGCTATCGTCTACCGTCTGGCGGCAGGATCACAATGGGTTTAGCCACCAAGATCCGGGCTATGTCGATCTGGTTACCAACAAAAGCCCAGAGGTGGTGCGGGTCTACTTTCCGCCTGATGCCAACTGTCTGCTCTCTTGTGCCAATCACTGCTTGGAGAGTAAAAATTACGTGAATGTCATTGTGGCTGACAAGCAAAATCATATTCAGTTTTTGAATATGGATGACGCGGTCAAGCACTGCACCAAAGGTATCGGCATCTGGGAATGGGCCAGCAACGACGACTGTGGGAAGGATCCAGACATTCCTGATGTGATCATGGCGAGCTGTGGCGATGTAGCAACGATGGAATCTCTTGCGGCAACGGCCATTTTGCGAGAAGAGTTTCCTTACCTCAAGGTTCGCTTTGTCAATGTCGTCGATCTGTTTAAGCTGCTCCCCGACACCGAACACCCCCACGGGCTGTCTGACCGGGATTTTGACAACCTATTCACCATCGATAAACCGGTTATTTTCAACTTCCACGGCTATCCCTGGTTGATTCACAAGCTGACCTATCGCCGCACCAATCATCCAAATTTGCATGTGCGCGGCTACAAAGAAAAGGGCAACATCAACACGCCATTAGAACTAGCGATTAACAATCAGGTTGACCGCTTTAACCTGGTGATCGATGTGATCGACCGAGTGCCTCACATGCGGTCGGCGGCGGCCTATGTGCGAGAGCGGATGCGTAACTCCATCATCGAATATCGGGCTTATGCTTACGAGCATGGTGTGGATAAGCCCGATATTGTGAACTGGAAGTGGCCCTACTAATCAATCGGGGCATCATTTCAGGGGCGATCGCACGCCTCAACCTCTGAGATCGTGCGATCGCCCTCACACCAGCCCATCAGCGCCTGGGCAATATCATCCTAGGCAATATCAAGGGAGTGCTTAGATTTTTTTAGCGATTTCCATAATGACTGGATCTGATCGTAAGCATCTTCAGAAGAAATTTTTCCTGATGTTTCTAGAGCACATAAAAAGTTGACCCGCTGGGAAAACTCTTGCAGGTTCGCATTAAAAAGCAGCTCTTTTGGCTCAGAGCTGCCGTAATATCGCGAACGAGGATTCAGAAATTCAGATTTATGATCCATCGTGATCTCCTTATAAAACTATCTGTGGCGATCGCTCCGAATGATTGAGAGTGATCTCTATCAAACTGAAGTGACTGAAATTAAGGTGTAGAGAAAATTTCAAGTTAGTCTCAAATTAAACCGTCATCATAATGCTGAGATAACGTTCTCTTAACCTAATTTTAACCAAAGGCAAGAAGGTTTCCAAGTCTAGACTCATTTTTTTACAGTTCCTTTTAAGACAGTTCCTTTTGAGACAGTTCCTTTTGAGCACCACGGTTAGTGGCTCCATGCTTCTGTCCTCATTTCTCTAGCTCTAGCGTTCACTTCGTGTTTCCTTTGACTTATCTCTTCTGACTTAGCGAGGCAATGTCTATGAAAGTTGCAGTCTTCAGCACCAAACGCTACGACAAGCAATTTCTCGAAGCGGCGAACCAGGTCTATCAGCACGACCTCGTGTTTTTTGAAGCACGACTCACGGCTGCGACCGTGGCCTTAGCGAATGGATTTCCGGCGATTTGTACTTTCATCAATGACCAGCTCGATGAAGCTGTGCTGCGATCGCTTGCTAGCTATGGGGTGCGGTTGATTGCTCTGCGATCGGCAGGCTTTAACAATGTTGATTTGGCGATCGCTCAAGAGCTGGGGATCACGGTCGTGCGAGTTCCTGCCTATTCTCCCTATGCCGTTGCAGAACATGCCGCAGGGCTGATTCTCATGCTCAACCGCAAGCTTTATCGTGCCTATAACCGAGTCCGTGAAGATAACTTTTCTATTAACGGTCTGCTCGGATTTGACCTGCACGGCAGCACCGTGGGCGTGGTCGGCACGGGCAAGATTGGCGAGTGTTTTACTCGCATCATGCATGGGTTTGGCTGCAACTTGCTGGGCTATGACCTCTATCAAAGTACGGAGTGTCTCAATTTAGGACTGCGCTATGTAGAAATGTCAGAGCTTTTGGCGACCAGCGACATCATCTCTCTGCACTGTCCGCTGCTGCCTGCCACTCAGCACATGATTAACGCCGATTCCATTGGCCAAATGAAGCCCGGAGTCATGCTGATCAACACCAGTCGTGGCGCACTGGTCGATACTCGCGCTGCCATCGATGGCATCAAATCGGGTCAAATCGGCTATCTTGGCATTGATGTTTATGAAGAGGAGGCCAAGCTGTTTTTTGAAGATTTATCAGATCAGATCATTCAAGATGAAACGTTTCAGCTTCTGCAATCGTTTCCCAATGTGGTGATCACGGCTCATCAGGCTTTTTTCACTCGCAACGCCCTAGAGGCGATCGCCACCACAACGGTGTCCAACATTGCGGACTTCGAAGCAGGTGATGCTTGCCCAAATCAGGTGAAGCCTACACCCACATAAAGCCCATACCTGTAGATATCGCTTAGATAGCTGCTAAATGACCCAAAACATCGCGTCCATCCCCCTTCGTTCTGATTTGACGCCATATCTTAAATCATCAGAATGTCTCAGCATTTTTGGGTTCCTTGGGTTAACAATGGATGGAATTACTCACTCGCTCATCTGTTATGGCTTAGAGCGTTCTGGAGCGCTAATATCTAAAGCCCTTCGCTCAGTGCAAGAGTCACGCCCATTGCCGCCTGGACGATGAATATGATCTGATAATTCTGATCTGATGAGCCGACAGTATGTTGCATTAGCCTTGTTGAGACCTTTATCGTTGAGACCTTCACTGAAAACTTAGAGTAGTAGCCCGTTATGAAAGCAATGTTATTCCAGCGATGTTGTGGCAACGATAAAAATGCTTCCATCGCCTAATCCTTGTGAATTACGTTTTTTGAACTACAGCACGCCCTAATCGAGAATACTTTCTACTCGGAGAATTAATTTATGATTGCACCCGCTGAAATTCCATCCCATTCAAATATTCGCATTGAAGACGATCGGACTGGCTTAAGTGTGCCAACGTTGCGTCGTGCGATGGCCGACAACCTGTTTTACATCCAGGGGCGATTTCCTGAAAATGCCTCGCGCAACGACTTCTACATGGCACTCGCTTATACCGTGCGCGATCGCCTCCTGCAACGGTGGATCAGCACCATGCAAACCTACATGCGAGAGCAAGTTCGCACGGTCTGTTACATGTCGGCTGAGTTTTTGCTTGGGCCTCACCTGGGCAACAACTTGATTAACCTTGGCATTCTCGATCAGGTGCGTCAGGCCGTCACCGAATCAGGGCTCGACCTCGATGACTTGCTAGCACAAGAAGAAGATCCAGGGCTTGGCAATGGAGGTCTGGGTCGTCTAGCCGCCTGCTATATGGACTCTCTAGCCAGCCTAGAAATTCCGGCACGAGGATACGGCATCCGCTATGAGTACGGCATCTTCGACCAGGAGATCGTAGACGGATGGCAGGTCGAAATCACCGACAAGTGGCTGCAATATGGCAACCCGTGGGAAATCGCCCGTCCGGAAGAGTCTGTGTTTGTCAAGCTGGGCGGCAAAGTCGAGAGCTACGTTGACGACCGAGGCCAATACCGAGTCCGTTGGGATTCGAAGCAGCTAATCCAAGGCATTCCCTACGACACGCCGATCATGGGTTACCAGGTCAACACGGTCAATACCCTCCGGTTGTGGAAGGCTGAGGCTCCTGAATCTTTTGACTTCCAAGCGTTTAATGTGGGCGACTACTATGGTGCAGTTGCGGAGAAAATCGTCTCCGAAAACATCACCAAGGTGCTTTACCCCAACGACGATCAGATTCAGGGTAAAAAGCTGCGCCTGATGCAAGAATATTTCTTCGTGTCTTGCTCTCTGCAAGACATGATCCGGATTCATCTCTACCGAGGTGGGCGTCTCGAAAATCTACATGAGCATTTTGTGGCACAGCTCAACGACACCCACCCAGCCATTGGCGTCGCCGAACTCATGCGGCTTTTGGTAGACGACCATCACATGCAATGGAGTCGTGCTTGGGATATTACCCGCAACACTTTTGCTTACACCAATCACACCTTGCTCCCAGAAGCCCTAGAAAAATGGCAGGTAGATTTGTTTGAAGAACTGCTGCCCCGCCACCTGCAAATTATCTATGAACTCAACCAGCGATTTTTGGAGCAGATTCGCATCAAGTTCATTGGCCAAGAAGAAAAGCTCGCTCGCTTTTCTCTGATTGATGAAGGGGGTGAGCGCTACGTGCGGATGGCTCACCTGGCTTGTCTGGGCAGCAAAGCCATCAACGGCGTCGCGGCTCTGCACACCGAACTGCTGAAGCAGGATGTGCTGAAAGACTTCTATGAGCTGTGGCCTGAGAAGTTTCGCAATAAAACGAATGGCGTTACGCCCCGTCGTTGGATGGTGTTGAGCAACCCTGAGATGTCTGACCTGATCAGCGGCAAAATTGGCAAAGGCTGGATCAAGCACCTAGAACAATTGAAACAGCTTGAGCCCTATGCCGATGATCCGGGGTTCCGGGAAGAGTGGCGTCAGGTCAAAGCGAAAAAGAAGCGCGACCTGACCGAGATTATCCAACAGCGCTGTGGAATCACGGTTAACCCCGACTCGATGTTTGATGTGCAGGTGAAGCGGATGCACGAATACAAGCGGCAGCATCTCAATGCTTTGCACATCATCTATCTCTATGAGCAGATTCGCAAAAATCCTGATCTCGACATCGTGCCGCGCACCTTTATCTTTGCGGGTAAGGCGGCTCCGGGCTATGCCATGGCAAAGCTCATGATTAAACTGATCACCTCTGTGGCACAAGTCGTCAACAATGACCCTGATGTGCGCGATCGCCTCAAGGTGGTGTTTATGCCTGACTACAACGTCACCCATAGCCAGCCGGTTTATCCTGGGGCTGACTTGTCTGAGCAGATTTCCACGGCGGGCAAAGAAGCCTCTGGCACAGGCAACATGAAGTTCTCGCTCAATGGAGCGCTTACCATCGGCACCCTAGACGGAGCTAACGTCGAGATTCGTGAAGAGGTGGGTGAAGAAAACTTCTTCCTGTTTGGCCTGACTGCACCTGAGGTGGAAGAGCTGAAACAAAGTGGCTACAACCCTTACGGCTACTACGAAAATAGCCATCGCATTAAGGAAGTGGTCGATCTGCTGGCATCTGGGTTCTTTTCCCATGGCGATCCCGAACTCTTCCGACCCATCGTTGACTATTTGCTCTACAGCGATCGATTTATGCTGCTGGCAGATTTTGAGGCTTACATCGATTGTCAGGCTAAGGTGAGCGAGGCTTACCGCGACGCCGATAACTGGTCTCGGATGTCGATCTTAAACTGTGCTCGCATGGGCAAGTTTTCGTCTGATCGCGCCATTCACGAATATGCCGAAGACATCTGGAAAGTAAAGCCTGTTCCTATCGAGCTGAAAGAATATGCTCAGTCAGATGCAGTGCTCTCCGTTAAAGAATAGCTTCAAAGGTCATCAGGCTTGACGCATGAGGCGAGGAACGCTGGGATCGTACAGTTCACGATTCCAGCGTTCATCCCTGTTTTGCAAGGCTACCCTCATCCCCTAACCCCTTCTCCCTGGGGTAGAAGGGGAACCGGACTGTCAAAGTTTCTCTCTCTCAGGGTGAGGAATTTAGGGTGAGGGTTGCCGCAGTGAGATGTACCCCGCTTCCAACGTTCCTGCGTGACATCTGTCGGATCACTGATCTGTGTGCCCCTATCGATTTGTGAGAGACAAGGAGCTGAAGCCCCTGATGTAGAAAGATTTACTCGTTCGTGACTATTTGGAATCACGACTGATTTGGAATCGCCATATGAGCCTCAACGCAATTTGGAGAATCGAATATGCCCCTAAAGCTGTACTTGCTGAGGCACGGAGAAACGGAGCAAAGCCGCACGGGCGGATTTTGTGGGGCGCTTGACCCTGCCCTTACCGCAGAGGGAATGGAGATGGCGCAAGCTTTTGCCGACCAGTATGACTCGATTCCCTGGGATGCGGTGTTTGTCAGCCCCATGAAGCGAACCCTGGCGACTGCCGAGCCGCTTTGCAAAGCCACGGGGATCGAGCCTCAAATTCGAGATGGGCTGAAGGAGATTGCCTTTGGTGAATGGGAAGGCCAATCTCTAGAAACCGTCAAGGCGAACTACCCTCAAGCCTATGAGCGCTGGCTCACAGAACCAGCCTGGAACCCTCCCACGGCAGGTGAAACGGCTGTACAAGTCGCGAGTCGGGCGTCTCTTGTGGTGGCCGAAATTGAGAGTAAATATCCTGACGGTCATGTGTTGATCGTCTCTCACAAAGCCACCATTCGGATTATTCTCTGTAATTTGCTGGGCATTGATGTGGGCCGCTACCGCGATCGCATCACCACCCTAGTGGCCTCCGTCAGCATCGTGAGATTTGCCACCTATGGCCCGATGCTGGAAATCTTGGGCGATCGCCATCACTTGCCCGAAGCTCTCCGTAGCCGCCCTGGAACATAGATTTCAGCGATAGATTTCAGTGATAGATCTCAGCGATTTGATCTTGAGAGCTAAGATCCTCAGCCATCAGATTTTCTTCGCTCCAGAAGATTAATCCTTTCTATGAATGCCTCAAGTTGTCGCCCTGATCACGGAGCAATCAATCTGTGCTGCCAATAATGATGTGGATCGACGAGGGTTGCCATGAATATTCTGGTACTCAATGCGGGTTCTAGCAGTCAAAAAAGTTGCCTCTATGCGCTGGCAGACGAGCTGCCTAACCAGCCTCCTACACCCATCTGGGAGGCTCACATCGACTGGACAGCCACACCCGACGCCGGACTCATGACGGTGCGAGGGAACGACAACAAGATTGACATCAAAATTCCGGCGGGCGATCGCCCCAAGTCGCTGCAACTAATGCTCGACACTTTGATTGAAGGCCGGACGCAGGTGCTTCAGAGTCTTCAAGAGATTGATGGCGTGGGGCATCGGGTGGTTCACGGTGGCTCGGACTATGCTCAGCCCGTGCGTATTACCGCATCGGTGAAAGAGACGATCGCCAAGCTGATTCCCCTGGCTCCGGCTCACAATCCGGTCAATCTCGAAGGCATCGAAACGCTTGAACAGAGCCTTGGAGACATTCCCCAAGTGGCGGTGTTTGATACGGCGTTTCACAGCCAAATGCCCCCCGCAGCGGCGGTTTATCCGATTCCCTATGCTTGGCTTGAAAAAGGCGTAAAACGGTACGGATTTCACGGCATTAGCCACGAATACTGTTCTCATAGAGCCGCCCAGATTCTCCAACAACCGCTGGAGTCATTGAAGCTCGTCACTTGTCATCTGGGCAACGGCTGTTCTCTAACTGCCATTCGACAGGGTCAGAGTGTGAGCACCACCATGGGCTTCACTCCCCTCGAAGGGCTGATGATGGGCAGCCGTAGCGGCTCTATCGACCCGGCGATTCCGCTCTATCTGATGCGCGACCACGGCATGACTGCCGATCAGGTAGACCATCTCCTCAATAAAGAATCGGGGCTCAAAGGCGTTTCCGGTATTTCGAGCGACCTGCGCGACATTCAGCAGGCGATCGCCAACGGTCACGACCGGGCAACCCTCGCATTCGACATTTATATTCATCGATTACGAGCGTCTATTGCTTCCCTTATCCCTGCGCTGGGAGGCTTAGATGCGCTGGTGTTCACGGCTGGAGTCGGAGAGCATTCTTCTGCGGTGCGCGATCGCACCTGTGCGGGCTTGTCTTGGCTCGGCGTTCACCTTGATCTCGATCTCAACGAGGCTGATCCTCGCGATCAAGACATCGCTAAAGCCGATTCTTCGGTGCGAGTGCTGGTCATTCATACCGAAGAAGACTGGGCGATCGCCCAAGCCTGCTGGCATCTCCTCCGCTCTTAGTTGCTCATAACCGCTCTCATTCTTATCCACCCTCGCAGAACTTAGTGCATGAAACCGCTAACACACCGCACAAAAATTGTTGCCACCATTGGCCCTGCCAGCAGCTCGCCAGACATGATTAAGAAAATGGTGCATACAGGTATGAGCGTTGCTCGCCTCAATTTTTCTCACGGCAGCTACGACGACCATGCCAAAATGATCACCCTGCTGCGATCAGTCTCACAGGAGCTAGGCACGCCCATCACCCTGCTGCAAGATCTTCAAGGCCCCAAGATTCGAGTTGGGCATCTTACCGAGGGAGAAATCGTGCTTGAGGAAGGGGCTGTCCTGAAGCTCGTGCCGATGGCAGACTATAGCGGTGAACCTAATATCGCTTGCATCGACTATCCCTTTTTGGCTGAGGATGCCGAAATTGGGATGCAGATTTTGCTCGACGACGGCCTCCTAGAGCTAGAGGTCGAAGACATCCAAGGCAATACGGTTCACTGTCGCGTCATTGCGGGCGGCATTCTCAAGAGTCGCAAAGGCGTGAATTTGCCCAGTCTCGATATTCGCCTGCCGTCTCTAACCGAAAAAGATCAGCAAGATTTGGCGTTTGGCATTGCTCAGGGTGTTGACTGGGTATCGCTGAGCTTTGTGCGTAAGGCTGAAGATATTCAAATGCTGAAAGCTCTGTTAGCTGAAAAAGGTGCGCCCGACATTCCTGTGCTGGCAAAAATCGAAAAGCCCCAGGCGATCGCCAACCTCAACGCCATTTTGGAGCAGTGTGATGGGGTGATGGTGGCACGAGGCGACTTGGGCGTAGAGATGAAGTCGGAAAAAGTGCCCATGCTGCAAAAGCAAATTATTCGAGAGTGCAACAAGCGCAGCATTCCGGTCATCACTGCCACTCAGATGCTTGACAGCATGATTCGCAATCCGCGCCCAACCCGTGCCGAAGCCAGCGACGTGGCCAACGCGATCATCGACGGCACCGATGCGGTTATGCTCTCAGGCGAATCCGCCGTCGGCCTCTACCCCATCAAAGCTGTGGAAATGCTGGCGCGCATTGCCGCTGATGTCGAGCCCGAAATTCAGTACGTCAACAATCCGCCTGCCGAGAGCGACGAAACCCATGCCCTCAGCGAAGCCCTCAACACCATCGACAAAATTCTCGATTTGCAGGCGATCGTCACCTTTACCAGCACGGGCTATACAGCTATGATTGCCGCTGGCGAACGCCCGAATGCGCCTGTGGTAGCCTTTACCCCCAATGAGAATGTCTATCATCGGCTCAATCTGGTCTGGGGTGTGAAGCCTGTGTTGCTTGACCAAGACCCAATCTCGTTCGAAGCAATGGTGAGCCGTGCCGAGCAAGAACTGCTAACACATAACCTGGCACAGCCCGGTCATCAAGTTTTGATTATGGGCGGAATTCCTGCAAAAACGCCCCAAGGCACAAACTTTCTCAAGCTGCACCGTATTTCAGACTACAAGTAATAAACGTTAAAGTCACACATCACAAAAAAGAAGCATTCGTGCTGAATGCTTCCATTACATTATCCAGTTTGATTGAGCTTAGCAGATTGCACTAAATCAGATAGAGCAAACCTCTGAAGCTTAAATTAGGCGCGATCGCAATTCAGACCGTGAAAGCGATCGCGCTTTGCGTTAATGCTTCTGAAGTGCTTTTTCACCGTGTCAGTGGCGATAAACAATTCATGAGTCATCTGCTTATGGGTATAACCAACACATTGACAGAGCGACAGGTAGAGCCACACTTTAGATTCGCGGCGGCTGAGACTATAGCTCTGGGCTTTGGCGATCGCAATGGAGTACAAATTCAAATCTGTGCGACTTGGATTTTCTATGCTGTGCTCAATGATCTGTGTGCCGAGGTGGCTGTGGCACTCCATCAACCCATCGAGCGCATCTCGATGGAAATTTTTGAGGGCTCTATCCTAATGCTCCAGCACTCCAGCGAGGGATTGAGGCTGCCTGTTTTACTCAAAAGATCATTAAGAAGACCGTCTGCGCTGCTGACTGCTCGCTTTGCGCTTACGTTTTTCGGCAGGAGTTTCAAAGTGTCTTGTGCGTCGTAGATCAGCGAAGATCCCAGCCCTTGAAACCTGACGCTTGAATCGACGCAGTGCCGATTCGATGGCTTCATCTCTTCCAACATTGACCTGTGCCATAGACTCTCCTCCGCCCTATGACCAACTGTGGGAAACGCGATCGCCATCGTAAGAACGTGGCTTCTGCTCGCGGGGATAAGCCTCATGCACGCGTAGAGCGCGGCTCATCCACTCGGTGTTGTCTAGGGGCTTAATGGCGCTATTTTCTTCATCGTTTGATGACAGATTGACGAAATCAAACCCGCGAATTTTTCCTAGTTCTCGTTCAACAGGACGCTGAACGTTTTCAACGGTGCCGTACTCTGTAAGCAGGGTGGTGATATCTTGCTCAGTTGCAGAGTACGAAAGATTTCCAACGTAAATTCCCATTCGGTTTCCTCCAAACCGCTCTTTTAGTTTGAGATGGGATTTTTTCTAAGGCGTGCGCACTGAGGCAAACTGGCGGAGTACCCGCTTGACAACAGACAAATAACGCGCATTGCTTAGTCAATCCTGATCTCAATAGACACAGTAACACAGAATAGATAACCCCACTTCAGAAGACTACATCGACTCTAGCCACTATGTTTCAGGCAACGCGACGACGATTAGCAATTTGGTATACAGCGGTGACAGCGGTGTTACTTTTGGTGTTTGCTGTAGGGTTTTATGTTTACGTACGATCAACCCTTGTGGAACGGGTCGATGATACGCTCAAGCACGTTGTAGAGGTGGTGGAGCGATCGCTCGTCATCGAGTCTGTTTCGGGGTCTCCTGCCACCGATTTTGATGCCCAGTTAGAGGGGGAGTTGTTTCGCGTCAATGTCGAAGCGAGTTTTCGCAACAACGCCAATACGACCGACGACGATCACATTGATCTGGAATGGTTTAGCCCCACCGGAGACTTGCTATGGTCTACCCTAGAGCAATCGCTGAACATTCCTCTGCACCTCAATCTGCGGGGTGAAACCGTTCGTCTGAGAGAAGATCAGCTCCTTCGCCAAATTACTCAACGGGTACAGGTTGGGCGACAAGTCTTAGGATATTTGCGGGTGAGCCATCCTTGGTTTGAGGTGACGACGCCGATTCGGCGGCTGATTCTTGATTTAGCCCTGGGTCTGACTCTGATGGTGGGCACCGTGGCGGCGGTTGGCTGGTTTCTTTCGGGTTTAGCCATGACTCCGGTGCGAGAGTCGTATCAGCGGTTGAAGCAGTTTACGGCAGATGCGTCTCACGAGTTGCGCAATCCCATCGCGGTGATTCAAACCAATGTGCAGGTGGCGCTCACCGATCCGCACCCTGACCCAGAGTTTATGCATGATCAGCTGCTGGTTGTGGAGCGCATTACTCGTCGATTGGGCCGATTGGTTGATGATCTGCTGTTTCTCGCTCGGCAAGACAGCGGTGCCGTGCAGTTAAAAGTACCCGTGTCGATTTATGGGCTGTTGGAAGACATTGTGAACGAACAGCAGGCGATCGCCATCGACAATGCGGTTGAGCTGACCTTTGAGCCTCATCTATTATTTTCTGAGTTAGAGCATTCTGATTTAGAAAGCACCGACTCTGATGAGTCGCGGCAATCGCAGAGTGAAACAATTTCAACTGATATAGATTCTGCTGATATAGAGCCTGCCGACTTGGCACAGGCTGCCCCAGGGCAATCGACCAGCGTCTCCACCGCAGCGGAACGTCTTTCGTTTCAAACGTCTAGACTCGCTAGTCCTTTATGTTTGGTGCAAGGAGATGCCGAACAGCTGCGGCGACTGTTTACGAACCTGATCAGCAACGCGATTCACTATACGCCTGCCCAGGGCTGGGTGCGGGTGTCGATCGAGCAACTGCCGCTCAATCTTGGCATTGGCGTGCATGGAACGGTAGATGGAGTGAAGGTGAAGGTGTGTGATAGCGGCGTGGGCATTTCGCCTGATGACCTGCCCCACATTATTGATCGGTTTTATCGAGCCGATCGGGCGCGGACGACTCTTCGCAGCTTACGCACGGCCAGCAGCGCAGGCTCTACGGAAACTGGAGCAACCGGAGCCGGACTCGGACTGGCGATCGCCAAAGTCATTGTCGATAGCCATCGCGGCCAGCTTCATGTTGACAGCCAACTGGGTGAAGGGACAACCTTCGAAGTCTTTTTACCAGGCGCTTCCGGTGGCAACGCTGAGCTAAGTGCCCCTGATTGACTGATTTTTACAACCATCTTAGGAAGGTGCTTCGCCCCGTAGATTTCAGCAGGGGCTGTAGGGTTTAACCATGGTGTTGTGCAACCCTTTGAGGCTACGATTTCCCATCGGGACTTGAGGTTGTTTTGGTCAACATGCCATCGGTGAGGGTAGAAATGCGATCGCCAAACTCCAAAATACGCGGATCGTGAGTCGCAATGACGACCGTACAGCCCTGGTCTTTCGCTAGTTTTCGCATCAGTTCTACGACGCGCCGTCCGTTATGAGAGTCGAGAGATGCCGTCGGTTCATCGGCGATGATCAGATCAGGGCTACCCGCCAGCGCCCTCGCCACGGCAACTCGTTGCTGCTGCCCGCCCGACAATTCTCGCGGTAGATGATCAGCGCGATCGCTCAACCCAACCTCATCGAGCAGAGCCTTGGCCTGTCGTCGCCCTGCCCGCCCGCGACTGCCTTTCATTTCTAGGGCAGATTCTACGTTTTCGCGTGCCGTCAGCGATCGCAGCAAGTTACTTTCTTGAAACATCACTCCCATGTGATGCAGGCGCAGATGATCAAGGTGCTGCCGATCCATCTGTGTGATGGTTTGTCCCAGGAGCTGAATTCGCCCAGCGGTGGGAGTCAACAGCCCAGCTAAGATCAAGAGTAGGGTTGTTTTGCCTGCTCCCGATGGGCCGACAATCATCTGCACATCACCTTTCCGCACGCGCAGACTGACTCCTGTCAATGCCTGAAACGTTTGCGCGTCGGTCTCAAACACCATGTCAATGCGATGAGCGGCGATCGCCAAATCGGGCTGCACCGCCGCAAGGGTCGCTGTTCCTTGTGGTTTCTCATGGACAAAGGCTGAGCCAAAACGAGACAGGAAATGCATCATAAGACGAGTCGCGCAGCGAAGATGGCAGATTGGGAGACTCAACGCTGACCTGGGCCTCTGGTTCAATTCTCCTCAGTTTTTCTGGATATGATGACTGACCAGTTAGAAAACGTAATGCCGCTGCCAAGAGTGCTTATCCTGTGGGGGGCGTAGCCCGTATCGCCTTTTGCCCAAAAATAGTTGAAAAACTCGGCTTATCTATCTCAACCAGGGTATTATGCGGGAAAAACTACGTATCACCCGTCTTATCGTGATATCCAGAAAAATCCTCACGATTTAGCGAATTGGAGAGGATCTCAAAAATTTTCCAGCCTATTTTTTCAGTCTATTTTTTTCAGTTTACTTATAGTTGAGCGTAAGGGACTATGAACCAGCTTACGTTCATTATCATTGCTTCGTGGCTTGCGGGCTTGTCTGCCTTTGGCGGTGGCATGATTGCCTGGGTCACAGACGGTGCAGACACCGTAGCAAGGCGTGAGATATATCACGGTGTTATCGCCTTTGGGGGCGGAATTCTGATTTCCGCAGTGGCTTTTGCGCTACTCCCCCAGGGAATGGTCGAGCTAAGTCCATTGAGTCTTGGGGGCATCTTTTGTGCGGGTGGCCTCTCATTCTGCATTTTGGATGCACAGCTGAGCAAAACAGGGGATACGAAAGCTCAGTTCTTAGCGATGCTCATAGACTTCATCCCTGAGGCACTCGCCCTTGGCGCGGTGTTTGGGCACGACCATCGCCTGGGTGTTTTGCTAGCCGCCTTTATCGGTGCCCAGAATTTACCTGAGGGTTTCAACTCTTTCAGGGAGATGACGACTTTCGGCATCCACGCTCGTGTAGCGCTTATGACTCTGCTAACCGTCAGCCTAGTCGGGCCGATTGCGGCATGTATGGGTTATTTCTTTCTCCAAGATCAGACAAAGGTGACTGCCAGAATCATGACTTTCGCTGGGGGCGGCATTATGTATCTCATCTTTCAAGATATTGCTCCGCAATCGAAGATCAGCAAACACTGGATACCTGCGCTCGGTGCAGTTTTGGGTTTTGCTGTTGGCATGATCGCGAAACAGTTGATCGGCTAAAACGGCTCTGCTAAAACGGATCGGTTAAAAAATCCAGACACCCAATGGGAGCGTTCAATCTGACAGCGATCGCACCTGATCTAATACTCGATGGGCCAGCTCCAGCTTGCTGCATGGGGCAATATCGGTGCGATCGCCCTGTCGAGTCAGAATCACCGCCTGATTGGAGTCGCTGCCGAAGCCACTAGCAGGTTGGTCGATGGGGTTTGCCACGATCAAGTCCAATCCTTTGCGCTTCAGCTTATCGAGAGCAGGGGGAACGATGTCGCCAGTCTGGGCGGCAAAGCCGATCAGCTTTTGGCTCGGCTGAAGATGCGTGCGCAACTCTTTCAAAATATCGGGCACGGGCAGCAACGGCAGACTTTCGGGCAACTCTCGCTTCGGCAATTTTGACTTGGCTCGGGTTGCAGGTTTCACATCTGCAACGGCTGCCGCCATGATGATCCAGTCTGCGGTTTTGGCCTGGGTCAGCATGGCCTGATGCATTTCGGCTGCGGTGGTGATGCCGACTGTTGTTGCGGTGTCGAGTTCAGCCAGCAAACGAGCCTCCATTGGCCCATGCACAAGGGTCACCGTTGCGCCTCGGTGGTGGGCGGCCTGAGCTAGAGCAACCCCCATTTTCCCTGTGGCAGGGTTGCCGATAAATCGGACGGGATCAATAAACTCGCGAGTACTGCCTGTACTAATCAAGATATGCTTGCCGACGAGGTCGCGGTTGCCCTGGGTATAAGTGAGGGATCGCAGATGAGCCAAAATCTGGCTCGGTTCGGCCATGCGGCCTGCCCCGACGCGATCGCATGCCAACAGCCCTGCACTTGGCCCCACGGTGTGGTAGCGCGGGTTTGACCGCACAAGCTGCCAGTTTTGCTGCACCGTGAGCTGTTCCCACATGTCGGTGTTCATGGCGGGTGCAGCCAGCACAGAACAGGTGGAGGCCAGCACCGTGTTGGTCAGCAGATTATCGGCTAGACCATAGGCTAACTTGGCTAGGGTATTGGCGGTGAGGGGAGCCAGAAGCATCAGGTCGGCCCATTCGCCTAAAGCGATATGAAGGGGGCGAGGCTCAGATGCATCCCAAAAATCCGCGTCATTGTAGGCGCGATGGCGAGACAGACTTGCAAATGTTAAGGGAGTAATAAACTGCTCTGCGCGATCGGTCAGCACGACTTGCACCTGAGCGCCAGCCTTAGCAAGAGACGACACAACCTCGCAGACTTTATAGGCTGCGATGCCTCCCCCTACGCCTACAACAATCTTGCGATGGCTCAGCATCGGCAGTCTAGAAGTAAATTAGGGCAGCTGTGGAATCGCGGTGCGTCTGACTACGATTCGTCATAGGCTTCCATGTCTAACAAGTAGAGATAAGACTCAACCATCTCAGGGCGCTGAAAGGCGATCGCCCGCAGCAAATGCCAGTCTCTCAACCCGTCGAATGGATTCGCGTATTCATCGGTTTCCAGTCGCCGAGCCAGAGTGTCAACATCTGATTCGGTGATGTGGTCAATGTCATGTCCGGCGAAGCTCATGGTTGTCATGGCTTAATCCTTCCCCTCAAGAGCGTTTGCAGATTCAAACAGCAGACTTTAGACCTGCGTAGTTACCAGATGTTAGAACCTGATCGAGTCCATAGAGCGAACAAGTATGGGTAAAACTTTTTTCAAAGTATTTACCGACACTTCTTCATTCCCTATCCTAAGCTTTCTCTTGAATCTGTGTAACGACTTCGCCCATAAAAGTTTGCATAAGATTCAACAATTCCAGTGAAATTTCATGTCCCATGTCGAACTCGTGATATTGCAGAGGAGCGTTGAGCCGGAGGAGCTGGTCGCGTGCTTTTTGGGCGAGGTCTAGCGGCACTGCCGGATCATAGCGGCCATGCCCCATGAGAATCGGCGGTAAAGGAAACTCTAAATCTTCTGGACGCTCAGGCAAAGGCGCGTGAAGATACCCGCTCATCACCATCAGGGCGGCAAAGGGCAAGCGACAGGCCAGATTGAGGGTCATGGCTCCGCCCTGAGAAAAGCCCGCAAGCACCGTGCGGCAGAGGGGAATTTGAGTTTCTGCGGTGAGGTTGTGAATCCAGTTCAGCAGGGCATGACGACTCTGCTCAAGTTCAGAAGAGAAGTCATCGCCGAGGCCAAACTGAGTGCCCGTGGCGGTAAACGTTTCTGAGAGGCTGTACCACATCCGCCCTCCCGGCACTAGAGGATGGGGCATGGGTGCGTCAGGAAAAGCCATGTGAAAGTCGGGACGTTGCAGGTAGGGGGCGATTCCTAACAGGTCTTGGCAGTTGGCTCCCCAACCGTGCAGCAGGATCAGCAGTCCCGTGGGGGAACCTGAGGTTTGATGGGGAACGGCGATCGCATGAAGAGACAGAAGCTTGCTCCTTCGTATTCAATAGAGGTAGTCGCAGATGAGATAACTGGAACCGGGGGAACCTGATGCAGTCAG
>JBARXP010000372.1:0-22178 GCA_049647405.1 Elainellaceae cyanobacterium
TCATCAATCGTCGCAACAAACATCTACATCGTGTTAAAAATTCTTAGTAAATTAAGATTTGGTGCAGGTTTCGCAGTAGATTCAAGTTTCAGAAGGAGCTTTATCTGAGCCTCTTCTGTTGTTATCCAGCTTAGGAAATCATCGTTATGGCAGCGTCTTTCTTGCCTTCCATCATGGTTCCTCTTGTCGGTTTGGTTTTTCCAGCCGTCACGATGGCGCTCTTGTTTATCTACATTCAGCGTGAAGATACAGTAGACAGCTAGGGGCTGACACTTTTCGCGAATTTCACACATGATTCTCACGCAAGTCGCCTCCCGAACAATGCGGCAGAAGCGGCTGCGTGAAGCATTTAGAACGTTATGACATTTCAGAAACGATAGTTTGGGAGAACTCAAATTTATGGAATACATTACGGCTGCTGGTGATCCCCAGGTGGGAAATCTAGCCACCCCGGTCAACTCTTCAGGCTTTACCAAGGCATTTATCAATAACCTGCCTGCCTACCGTGCCGGACTTTCGGCTCAGCGTCGAGGGTTAGAAGTGGGCATGGCCCATGGCTATCTGCTCTATGGGCCTTTCGCCCTTCTCGGCCCCCTTCGCAACTCAGAGTTTTCTGCCTTTGCAGGTGCAGCGGCGGCGATTCTTTTGGTCTTGATTTTGACCATTTGCCTATCTCTCTATTCCAGCACAGGTGTCGGCACACCCATTAGCACGGTTACCAATCCCAAGCCTCCTGCTGCTCTGTCTTCTTCTGAAGGCTGGAGTGAGTTTGCAGGTGGATTTTTGATGGGTGGCGTCGGTGGCGTACTCTTCGCTTATCTGCTGGTGCAGGTGTCTACATCTGGCCTGCTTGATGCGATCGGCATTTTTAGCTAGTGCCTGAGGGGATGAATAGCGATCGCTATGCTGCATTTAGTCCTGCCGCATCCAGCACTGCTTAGAGTCTGTTGGTTGGCGAGTGGCAGGCGAATCGTATCCCTGAAAAACTTCCTCTGAGTCGTTTTCAGTTCATTGAACCGGATATCTGTCCGGTTCTTTTTTTGCGCTCAATTTTTTGCACGGGATGATGAGTCGTTGACATAAAGTGCCAACCCCTGGCGTCAGCCCATCTCTCAATCTACGCCCTCTGCGGATAAATCTGCCTGACCCTGACGTTGATGACGATGGCGATCGCAGCGAATCCGTGTCGGGAAAGACTCGCTAACCGCATCCCTCTATCTGAGTCGCCTGTCCGATAGGATGAGACAGTGAAGCGACACCGATCACAGATCTCTGTCGAATGCTTCACATTCGGCTGTTCTTTTAGTGAGGACACACCATGGATTTACGACACACCATGATGTTCAGGTTGCTCTACAAGTGGTTTCGTGAGTGTTTATATCTCGCTCGTTTGGCTCTCAACGTTGCGATTCCATATCAGCGCTCACATCAGCGAATAGACCGCTTGTTTCTCAAGTTTTGGCATGGAGTAGGGGCGATCGCCCTCTCGTTGCTGCTGGTTTTTAGCCTATCGGCACAATCGGCTCACGCTGAAAACTACAACAAAATGACTCTGATTGAGAGCGACTTTTCCAATCAGGTGATGACCGACACCGAGTTCACAGATGCAAATTTGCGGAATAGCGACC
This sequence comes from Elainellaceae cyanobacterium, assembly GCA_049647405.1. Taxonomy (GTDB): domain Bacteria; phylum Cyanobacteriota; class Cyanobacteriia; order CAKZMO01; family CAKZMO01; genus CAKZMO01. The sequence continues at coordinate 1,629 of JBARXP010000372.1, forward strand.
TCAGCCACAGCGACTTCACAGGCGTCAGCTTTTTTGGAGCCAATCTGCAAAACGTCAATTTTGCAGGAGCCAATCTCCGCTACACCACCCTCGATAATGCTCGCATGGTCAACGTCAATCTGACTGATGCGCTGTTGGAAGGAGCCTTTGCATTCAACACCAAATTTGATGGCGCAACCATTGATGGCGCAGATTTTACCGATGTGCTGATGTCGTCTCGCGATCAGGAGAAGCTGTGTGCGATCGCCACGGGCACCAATCCCGCCACAGGCCGCAACACCCGCGACACCCTCAATTGCCCTTAGCAAGGAAACCTACGGCGTCACTAGGGAGCTGTAAAACTCGCCCACCCACGGCAACTTAGCCAGGTCTTCAAAGGTGACAGAGCGCTGTTCGTCGAGTTCTTTAATGCGATGCTTTTCTGCATAGATCTGCTGCTGATAGTGGTGACACAGTTCCGGCTCTAGAGCTGCATCCGTTGTGGCCCACAGGTGCCGAAAGTGCTGATATCGCTTTTCGCACATCACCCGTTCTAGACAATCGGCTGCCGCTTGAATCACTAGGGGAGCCCGCAAAATGTCTCGCTGGGTCTTTTCATCGAGCTGAAACAGGTGAATTACAGCGTTGTAGAGGTCAGGGGTCTCGGTCAGCACATCTTGCAGCCGATCGACCAGATGAGCCGCTGGGTTGGCGGGCAGAGCCGATGGCGCATCTGATAGCGAACTCTCCGAGTTGCCCGCTTCGGTATGGTTCATCGTCGGGTCTGAGGCAGCATCAGGCAGCGATGCCGGAACGTGGGGTGAGGTGTCGAGTTCCAAAATCTTGCGCCACAGAAATCGATAGTGAGACAGGCTCATCTGTAAATCGCGAGATTCTAGAGCGTCAATCACCTCTTGGCGATAGTCGGACGCGTGCAGATAGATGCGCAACAGGGTTGATTCTGCGTGGTCTAACGGATTCACCGACAGAGGAATGGGATCGCGGGGCACTTCGGCTCCGTCGGGCGATCGCCGTCGCTGGCGGCGCACCTGAGCCAGCAAGTTTTCGGCCAACAGCGGCACCAGGCGGCTGTCGCCCCGGCTCAGCAGTTCGGCACAGTGGCGGACATAGTGGGTGCGGGTGGTGGCGCTGCTGATGTTGCTCAGCAGTTCTACCGTGGCTTGGGTCACCTCTTGGGCGTGGTCGGCTTGGTTGAGGTCTTTGCCCGCCACGACCTGCTGAATCTGCCAGTCGAGCCATAGGGGCGCGGCTTGCACCAACTCCCCGTAGGCTTCAGCCGAGTGACTCTGGAGATATTCGTCGGGGTCTTTGCCTGTGGGAATGGTGAGCACCCGCAACTGCACGTCGCCGCGATAGGCCATGTCGGTGACTTCGCCAATGGCTCGTTCGGCGGCGCGGGTGCCTGCGGCATCGGCATCAAAGTTCAAAATCACCTGACGCGACTCGGTGTAGCGCAGCAGTTGTTTCACCTGCCCCTGACTGAGAGCCGTTCCTAGAGACGCAACGGCATGATTCATGCCTGCGGTGTGGAGGGCAATCACGTCAAAATAGCCCTCGACCACAATGGCGCAGTCGTGTTTGGCGATCGCCGTCCGTGCCTTATCCAGCCCAAACAGGGTTTTGCCTTTGTCAAACAGGTCGGTGTCGGGCGAGTTGAGATATTTGGGTTTGGCATCGCCTAGAGCCCGACCGCCAAAGCCAATGACTCGCCCTTGCAAGTCGTGAATCGGGATCATGAGGCGATCGCGAAATCGGTCGTAGTGGCCGCTGCCATCGCCCGACCGAGGCACGATCAACCCGGCCTGCTCGACCCGCTCAACCGGATAGCGCTTTTGCTCGACCAAGTAGCCATACAGCGTCTGCCACCCCCCCGGCGCATAGCCCAACTGAAACTGCTGAATCGTCTCTTCGCTGAGCTGGCGCTGATCGCGCAGATAGTCCAGAGCCGCTTGCCCCTCCGACTGACGCAGGGCATGTTCAAAAAAACGAGCGGCGATCGCCGTGATTTCGTAGAGATGCTCTCGCAACGAAAGCTGCTGCTGAAGCTCCTGACGCTTAGCAGGTTCCAGCGTTTTAACCGGAATCTGATAGCGCTTAGCCAGATCCAGCACCACGTCTGAAAACGACTGCTTGCCCAACTCCATGAGAAATTTGATCGCATTGCCCCCGGCCCCACAGCTAAAACAGTAGTAAAACTGCTTGCCGGGGCTAACGCTAAAGCTCGGCGATTTGTCATCGTGGAACGGACACAGCCCCGTAAAGTCTTTGCCCTGCTTCCGCAAGACGACATGCTCAGACACCACATCGACAATGTCTGTGCGCTGTTTCACGTCTTCAATCGTGTCGGGATGGAGGCGGGGCATGACCATAGTGGCGCGATCTAGCGAAACATGTAGATTAGATTGATGTCGGAAAACCTAGTAGAGTCATTGCCAGTGTTGGGTTCTACTTCATTCAACGCCAACCTCAAAAAGCTACTATCTTAGACGTGTCTCGCCAATAGAACTATTATCCACTCTTTGAGTAGATCATCAGAATTACCGAGACAGCGATTTGAGACTCGGCAGAAGGCTAAACGCCATTTCTATCGGTGCGATTTTTATGCGATTTATAATATTTTTCCAGGCTGTAATATTTTACCTGACGCTATATCTTGAGGATTCGCTAATCTAGTGACACTATAGACGTAATTCAGTGGGCGATCGCCTTACTTTTCTCGGTTCAACATATCGCTTTGTGAAGGAACGCAAGAATCCGCTTCGTTTGCCTCTGCAAGGGGCAAAATTGAGGTTTAATTTGGGTGATGAACAGGTGATGTCGATAGGGCTTATCGAGCCTGCGCGCAGTCAGCAACACAAACAGAACAGAACCCATGGGACGTATTTTTATTGCAGCGGGATACAGCGAATCACAGGGACACATGGGGTTAGAGCCGGGTGCCCTTGATTCAGATCCTATCTTCACCAGCACCACAGAAACCGTTGAAATGATTGCCCTGCGAGATTTGCTGGTGGCGGCGGTGCGATCGCGCGTGCGCACGGGCGATTTTGAAGTGTTGGCGATTCCTGACGATCTCAGCGTTGCCCAGACTACTGCCTGGATCAATGCCCGAGCCCGACCGGGTGATATTGCCCTCGAACTCCATGCCGATGCTCATGCTAATTCCAACATTCGAGGAGCGTCGATTTTCTATATTTCTCAAAACAGCGATCGCCGCAGTCATGCAGAACTGTTGCTGTTGGCGCTGTTGCGGCGGGTGCCTCGCATCTCAAGTCGAGGGGCGCGGCCTGACACCGAAACTCGTTTAGGACGTTTGGAATTTTGTCGTGGGGTCGCAGTGCCTTCCCTCTATCTTAATGTTGGCTGTTTGACAAACCCCGACGATCGGAAGCTTTTCATGGAGCGCCGCCGCGATTTTGCTCTCGGGCTTGCGGATGGCCTGTCATCTTGGAGCCGCTTGGTGACGCCACCCCTAGGCTCAACCGCCCGTGTTGACTATCCCACCATTAACATCAACCTGAACGGCGGCATTTATCAAGAACCCGGCATCATCGTCAACGGCAACCCCTGCATCCCGGTTGATTTGGGCGATCGCCTGGGCGTAGACTTAGCGCAGCAGCCCGGTGTCCGCCGCATTCGATATCGACGAGTTGTTTATGCCAAAGCTCTAGCCTTGCGCGAGCAAAATGTTTCCGTCAAGTGGAACCATTCTGAACGGACGCTATATGTGCGGTCGTCACTCCCTGTTTATACCAACGGGCTAGACCAGATCATGGGTCGAGGGGTGATGTCAGACGTTCGACTGATTATGTTTCTCAAGGCCAATAATGAGAAGGCGGTCGAACACTTTTCAGAACTGCCCAAGTTTTACCGAGAAGAAGCGGTGATTGAGGGAGTCAACCACGACATTGCCTTTAGCCAGATGTGCTTAGAAACCAGCTTCCTCGCCTTTGGCGGCGAGATCCAGCCCGACCACAACAACTTTGCAGGGCTAGGAGCTTTAGGCAATCTGAATCTAGAAGAAGACACCCACGTTGCCACCTTTAGAAGCCAGCGCCTGGGCGTCAGAGCCCACATTCAGCACCTCAAAGCCTATGCCAGTCAAGAGCCTCTGGTTCAAGAACTCACCGATCCCCGTTTTCGGTTTGTCAGTCGGGGCGTGGCTCCCCACATTCAGCAGCTCTCAGGCCGCTGGTCTGCCAATCTTGACTATGGCCGTCAGATTATCTCGATTCTCAAGCGTCTGTATGAATCGGCTGGGGTGATGTAGGGCTGACGCAGCGCTATTCTGATGCAGCGCTATTCTGACGCAGCGCTATAGGGATGTAAGTTTGGAGGCACGTTCATGGATGGGTGTAGTGTGAGCGTTTTGCTTGCGTTGGCAGCGCCAATTTTTTTAGCCGCGCTTTTTATCTGCCCTCTTGTTTTAGAAAAGTCGAGTTTCGGTGAGCTTCACCAGCCCTTACAATAGCTGCATGGGAACTGTTAAAGCGATTCGAGGAACACGCGACATACTGCCAGATGACGTGGGGTACTGGCAGTACATTGAAGCGATCGCCCGTGAAATGTTTGGGCGAGCGGCTTATTTTGAAATTCGTACCCCCATTTTTGAGCAAACCGACCTGTTTGAGCGGGGCATTGGTGAAGCAACCGATGTTGTCGGTAAAGAGATGTATAGCTTCACCGATCGGGGCGATCGCCCGATTACCCTGCGGCCTGAAAATACGGCTGGAGTTGTGCGGGCCTTTGTCGAGCACAATCTCTACGCCCAGGGAGGCGTGCAGCGTCTCTGGTATACGGGGCCAATGTTTCGCTATGAGCGACCCCAGGCCGGACGGCAGCGCCAGTTTCATCAGCTGGGAGCCGAGGTGTTTGGCAGCAATGATTCTCGTGCAGATGTCGAGGTGATTGCCCTAGCCATAGGGCTGTTTGACGCATTGGGCATTGGAGCCCTGAGCCTCAACCTCAACTCTGTGGGCGACTTTGGCGATCGCCAAACCTATCGCGAGGCGCTGGTCAGCTACTTCACTCCCTATAAAGACGAGATCGATGCTGACTCCCAAGAGCGGCTGACCCGCAACCCTCTCCGCATTTTGGATAGTAAGCACGAGCGCACTCAAGAGATTGCCCGCGAGGCTCCCAGCATTTTGGACTATTTGGGAGATGACTCAAAACGCCATTTTGACCGAGTCCAGTCTCTGCTGACCGACCTTGGCATTGCCTATGACCTCAATCCGAGATTGGTGCGAGGGTTAGACTATTACACCCATACCGCTTTTGAGATCATTTCCCAAAACTTAGGAGCCCAGGGTACCGTTTGCGGCGGCGGGCGCTATGACGGTTTGGTGAAGCAACTGGGTGGCCCTGACACTCCGGCTGTGGGCTGGGCTATCGGCATGGAGCGCCTGATTTTGTTGCTCCAGCAGCAACAGCCTCGTCCTGATACAAGTCCTGACTTTTACTTGGTGTCGCGTGGCGATCGCGCTGAAGCTGATGCGGCTAAAATTGCTCAAACGCTTCGCAACCAGGGGTTTTCTGCCGAGTTAGATCTGAGTGGCAGTGCCTTTGGCAAACAGTTTAAGCGTGCCGACCGCAGTGGGGCGATCGCCTGCATCATCGTTGGCGATGAGGAAGCAGCAAATGGCACGGCTCAGCTCAAATGGCTTGCCTCTGGCGATCAGAGTCAAATAGAGCAAGCCCAGATTGAAGCTTTGGTGGAGTCGTTTCGTGAAAAAATTGTCTCGGCCAGAGCGAATACGGAAGTCACAGAAATCTAAGAGATCTGAGGGATCTGGCGGAGAGATCTTGTCTCAGATCTCTAACGAGCTTTATCTAATGAGCTTTATATTGCTTCATTCACATTGCCGCATGTCGCTTGAGGCATTCATAGGGTCTCCATCGCATATTGCGAATCTTCAGTATCTTGCGAATCCATAGCATCTTGCGACTCCGTAGCATCTTGCGAATCCTCATCGCGGTAGCCTGAAATTTTGTTCAGGTTGAAATGAACGTTTTCCCGCAAAATAGAATCTATAGGACGTGTGAATTCATTGCACCTCCCCATGTGTTTTCTTGCTCTATTCGACGCTTCCCCATCTTCACTCCAAATTTTTGACCAGAGAACTCTAAACTGACTTGGTGCTATGAACTACGTTATTGCTGTTGTGGGCGATCGCACCCAGGCAGAGGCCGCTTATTCAGCCCTTGAAAAGGAAAACCTTCCGTCTGCCGCCATGAGCATTGTCGGCAAAGGATATAAAACAACTGATGAGTTTGGCTTCATCGACCCCAACAAAGAGGGAAAGAAACAGGCAACCATCATGTCTTTCTGGCTGGTGCCGTTTGGGTTTATTGGGGGCTATGCCTTTAATTTGTCTACTCAATACATGCTGGTTCCCGTTTTGGGGGTTCTCGGCAACCACATCTTGGGCGGCTTGTTTGGGGCGATCGCTGGGGCAATGGGGAGCTTTGTTGTCGGCGGCGGCGTTGGTATTGGTCTGGGCGGTGGCGATGCGCTTCCCTATCGCAATCGTCTCAGGGCCGGAAAATATCTCGTCGTGGTTAAGGGCGCACCCAACTTAACCAACAAGGCGACTCGCATTCTCAAGCAGTTTGAACCCGAAAATATTCAGGGTTATGTTGACCCGATGGAATAGTCTGCTGAGCCGCTCGGCAGGTTTTCGCTCTCTGAGGCCACAGTTTTGAGCCCACAGGTTGAATGATTGAGTTTTTTAGTGCATCCACCGAATGAAGCCCAAACATCTCACATCCCTTAATTGAGCAGATACTCAGGAGAGAATCATGGCAGACCCACGCGGATTGCAAGCAAAACGATTGGGAGTTGTACGCTCCAAACGCCTAAGGTCAATGGCGATCGCCACTGTTTCTGCTGTGGGTCTAGGCGTGGCGGCGGCTGTGGGCGGTAGTGGTCTGCCTGGGCGAGCGGCTCAATTGAGTGGCGGGCGCGTGTATTTTGATCGCCCACCGAGTCTTCTCGACGTATCGACGACGGTCAATGCGGCGGGGTCGGCCAGCTCGATCTTCTACTTCACTCTCGATGTCCCTGCCAATGCGGGTGAACCGCTGCAAACCGTTGTCATTACCCAAGACACGGGCACGAGTCCTTTGGGTGAGATCGACTTTGATACGGATGACGTGGAAGCGTTTATCGGCTCTCGTCGTCAGCGTGGTGAGGAATTGATCCTTGGCCCTGTGGACTGGAACGAGCCCGACCACCAGCTTACGATTTCCTTCAACCCGCCTGTTGAGCCAGGAACTGAAGTCACCCTCCGCATTGAGCCTCGTCGCAATCCGCGTCGGTCGGGGGTTTACCTGTTTGGGGTCACGGCTTTTCCTTCGGGTGAGGTTCCTCAAGGTCAATTTCTCGGCTACGGACGGCTGCATTTTTACGACAGAGGCGATCGCGTTCCGTTTTCCAATCGATTGCAGCGCCATCGCTTCACCCATTCGCAGTGGTAGCGATCACTGCGTAACCCGAAAACCCTACTCTTTGAACTGCTGTTGCTCTTGAGATTTTTCTTGGGCAGCCAGATCTGCTTTTGCTTTGCGCCACAGCTCTTCTAGCTCTTCTGGCGAAAAATCGGCCAGCGATCGCCCCGCCGCATCTTCGACATGGGCAAAGCGATCGATAAATCGTCGATTGGTGCTTTGCAGTGCCTCCGCCGGGTCGAGGCCATGCCAGCGGGCAATGCTCACCAGGGTCAAGAGCAAATCTCCCAACTCCGACTGCTGCCGTGCCTTGCTTTCAGATTCTACTGCCCGGTGAAACTCATCTAGCTCTTCGTGAAATTTTTCCCAGACCTCTTCAACAGAATCCCACTCAAATCCAGCTTTGGCGGCTTTTTTCGACACCTTGAGGCTGGCCATCAGCGGGGGGAGCGATCGCACATATTTCTGCAATCGAGGGGTCAGTCTTGCCTCACCTAAAGCGGGGCTGACGGCTTCGCCCGAGCCATTACCCGATAAATCGCCCGATAAATCACCGCGATCTTCTGCCGCTTTGATCTCTTCCCAATTGGCACGAACTTCATCTGTGCTGCTGACCTGGGTAGAACCAAAGACATGGGGATGACGACGCACGAGTTTTTGGGCGATCGCCTCGGCCACGTCTTTCAAAAAAAATTGCCCCTGATCTTGGGCAACCTGAGCCTGGAGCACCACTTGAAGCAGCAGATCTCCCAGCTCATCGACAATCTGATGGCGATCGCCCTGACGAATCGCGTCTACCACTTCATAGGCTTCTTCAATCACACAGGGCATGAGACTTTCAGGCGTTTGAGCCAAATCCCACGGGCAGCCCCCATCGGGCGATCGCAGTTTAGCCACAATCTCAATCAGCGATTGTAAAGCTTCTAAGCTTTGCTCAATGGGCTCGGCTTCATTCTTGGGCTCGTGGGCTGATGGAGGCTGGTTGGAAGTCAACGCCGAATTTGATGAGGCAGACTGTGGTGAAGAGGGTTGCGAAGGCGGTTGCGAAGAGGGTTGCGAAGACATCGGTTTATCCCACTCGTGGTTCGTTGCAAGCAAAGAGCTAAAAAAGCAGAGCGCTAAAAAAGCAAAGAGCTAATGCAAAACAGACAGCATCGGTAAGATACGGTCTGTTTCGCGTTCATTCTAAGAATTGAGCCAACATGAAATGGGCGATCGCCTATTGGCAGTCTCAACCCTGGTCAATTACGAAGCTTTAGAGGCTTCGTCAACAACAACCGCAGGCTCATCTTCACTCACGGGGCCAGTTCCGGGTAGCTCTAAACAATATCCAGCACCATAGACGGTTTTAATATACTTCGGATGGCGGGGATCAGGTTCTAGCTTGGTTCTCAGGTGTCTTACATGCACCCGAATTGTTTCAATATCGTCGTCAGGGTCGTAGCCCCAAACTTCTTTAAGAATCTCGCCGGGAGAAACGGTTTGCCCGTGGCGCTGCAGCAAACAGTGAATCAGCTCAAACTCCAGATGGGTGAGCTTGACGGTTTGGTCAAACCAGATGGCTTCAAGCCGCTCCGGAATCAGGGTCAATGGCCCATAATTTAGGATTTCTGAACTTTTAGCGGCCTGAGGAATGCGATCGGTGCGCCGCAACAATGCCCGTACCCGAGCCAGCATTTCCTCAATTTCAAAGGGCTTTGTTAAGTAGTCATCTGCACCTGCATTAAACCCATCGACCTTGTCTTGCGTCTGACCCAGAGCCGTAAGCATTAAGACCGGAATATCAGACGTGCGGTTGTCACGGCGCAGGCGCTGACACACCGTAAACCCATCAACCTTAGGCAGCATTAGATCCAGCATGATCAAGTCGGGCACAAGCTGTAGTGCCAACGCTTGACCCTTGATTCCATCTGATGCCTGACTGACATCGTAGCCAGCCATCTCTAAATTTACAGCGACCAACTCAGAAATTGAGGGGTCGTCATCTATGACAAGTATCCGGGGCATGACAAATTAACTGAACAACATTTGAGAAGCCATGGTTCATCCAAATAACCATTTCAGTGTCTAGATCCGGTACAAGAAATGCAGACAGTTGCCCACATTAACAACATCTTTTTACAGAGGAGTAAATGGCTGTTTTTTTAAGGGGATGAAATTACTAAGCGTTTCTTTAAACACTGTAAAAATTGGTTACTAGACTAGCATACTCTCTCAGCAAGTGGATCGCCCTATTCAGGGCGAGTCTACCTTCATGATTAGTGGAGTTCACCCTAGCGGCAGATGAGGTTGCGCAATCCAGTCCACGACGCGATTCCAAGCCCACCAGGGATCGGCATCGTCTGCTCCAATACGACCCGCTACAGGACTGCCGTGACCGCTAAAATAGCCGACGTGTCCTCCATACTCAGTCATCCAGAGGTCGAGGGGGGCAGCGGCTTCGCTAGCCCGAGTTTGAATGTGCTCCAGATCGTTGACGATGGCCGGGTCAAACATCGGATCGTCTTTGGCATACAACACAAGCGTTGGTCGAGTTACCGCATGGAGCCAGGGAAGAGGACTGCTGGCTGTGTAATACTCTTCAACGGTATCGAACCCCAGGCGAGGAATCACCAGCTCTTGGTCAAACTGGAAAATGCTGTTGGCTCGGGCGATCGCCTCTAGATCAAATGCGTCAGGGTGATGATCATGGAGTCGGTGAGCTAGCCGCTTTAGCTCAGCCGTAATCGATTGCTCTAGCCAACGCCCCAAGGGCGATCGCACGAGAAAATCGAGAGAGCGATTGGAGTCGAGATTCGGGCAAATCGCCACCGTGCCGCCGATATCTGTCTCCGATAGCCCCAGCGTCTCGGCTAATTGCAGAGACGCAGAATGCATCGCCCACAGCGCCAGTTGCCCTCCCAGAGAAAAGCCTAGAAACCAGAAGGGAGATGGGCATCCTAATGCTTTGGCCTGGGCTGCGATATGAATAAAATCTTTGCCCTCATAGAGTCCATCAGAGGTGAGGGTAGACGACAGCTCTGCGCTCTTGCCGTGGGCACGCCAATCAAACAGAATGACGCTAAATCCTTGCTTGAGAGCCTTTTGCCGCAGCAGATCAAGCGATCGCTGCTGGCCGAGGCTGCCTGTGATCCCATAGGTGGCGATGATTGTTCCCGGTACTTGCGGCGCATCTGACAAGCGCTCCGAGCCCGTGATGGAGGAACCCTTCAGGTTGTGGTCTGGGTTTTGGCCCGCAGGGCTGGGCGGCAAAGCGACCTGACCATAGAGTGGAGTCTGCCCCTCGCCTAGAAATATATGGTCAAAGACGGGCTTCGAGAGGCGATCGCCCTCTATCTGGGTTTTCTCCAGACGCCATGCGGCGTAGAGAGTCATGCTCCAGCCATTGCGCAACCACCAAGGCGGCACAAACTGCTCCATGATCTCTACTCCTCTTGGCGATCGCCCTGCTGTGCGTAGTCTCGAAATCGCTCTAAATCTGCTTGGATTGTAGATTCTACAATGCGTCCTAAAAACAGATTGTCCATTAGCCGTCCCAAAATCCCAGGGATTGCATAGGCTACAGTCAGCTTCACGATACTGGCTTCACCACGATCATAAAACCGAATTGCCCCTCGATTGGGCAGGCCGCTAACCGACTCCCATTGAATGATTTGCTGAGGAATCTCCTTCAAAATTCGGGACAGCCACTTAAACTCAAAGCTGCCACTAGCCAGCTTCCATTCAGATAGCTCAGGATTGTCTTCAAGAATTTTGACGGAGTCGATCCACTTCATCCACTTGGGCATTTCTTCCAAATCTGACCAGAGATCCCAGACCCGATCAATCGGTGTCTGTACCTCTACTTGCACACTGTGTTCAAGCCAATTTGCCATTCATTCACACGGTTCATTCGCGTTAGCTCGTCATGACTACGTTATAACGAAACAGCTTCTTTCGTCGGTTTGACATCATCCCGCTGTGTCGTCTCATTCCAGTGCAAAATTGCTTCTGCCGCTTGCCGCCCAGACAATGTGGCTCCTTCCATGCTGTCGATATAGTCTTGCTGGGTGTAGCTGCCCGCCAAGAAAAAGTTGGGGATTGGGGTATGCTGCGCCGGACGGTAGAGATCCATGCCTGGAGCCTCTCGGTAGAGAGACTGAGCCAGTTTTACCACGCTCGACCAGGTCATATTCAGGTCTCGGGAAGACGGGAAGAGAGCGTGTACTTGCTTCAGCACATGCTGGGCGATCGCCTCGTTATTTTCTTTGATAAACGGGTCGCCAGGGGTCAGCACGGCTTGAATCAAAGAACCTTCGCCTTCGCGATAGTAGTTGCCTGGGCTGGTCAGAGCCAAGTCAGCGAAGCAGGAAAAATCGGCATCGGGGGTATATAGCAAATTGTCGAGCCCCGCCGCGTGATCAAGCTGAGTTCGTTCGGCGGCATCGTGCAGCTCGGTGACCCAGCCATCAAACCGAAGCTGCACCGTCGCAACGGGCACGGTGTCGAGCTTGTAGATATTGTCAAACTGCTCCCATTTGCGCCACTCTTGGGGCAGCAGCCGCTGCACACCGGGTACATCGCAGGCACAGACGTAAGCATCGGCGGTGATCGTCTCTTCCGTGTCTCCTGATGCCACAACGAGCCCTGTAATGCTGGTGCGATCGCCCGTTTCATCAAACATCACCTGGCGCACCCGTCGGCGCGTGTAGACTTCGCAGCCTCTATCGCTGAGATAGTCGAGAATGGGCTTGTGAAGGTAGTCGTAGGGCGAGCCTTCTAGCATTCGCAGCACAGACGCCTCAGATCTGACGGCAAAAAGCTGAAAGATCGTCAGCATACACCGGGCAGAAATATTTTCGGTGTCGATAAACCCAAGAGCATAGGCGATGGGGTTCCACATGCGCTTGAGGCTGCCGTTTGAGCCACCGTGGCTGCGAAACCAGTCGGCAAAGCTGACGGAATCTAGATCGCGAATCATCCGCATGGCTCCCTCAAAATCGACCAGCCCCCGCACAATCGGGCTGATACCTAGGGCGATCGCATTTTGAGCTTTGTCTTGCAAAGAGAGCTGAGACGTGGTGAAAAATGCCTTGAGGCCGTTGAAGGGCGCACCCGTAATAAATCTAAAATCTAAGGCTCCCGTGCGTCCGCCTTCGTTGATAAACGTGTGCATGTGCTCTTTGAGCCGCAGGTTGTCAATGGCACCCACCTTTTGCATGAGGCCAAACAGGTTGTAGTAGCAGCCAAAGAAGACGTGCAGCCCCATCTCAACGTGGTTGCCGTCTGGGTCAACCCAGCTGCCGACTTTGCCACCGACAAATGGGCGCGATTCAAAAATCTGCACGTGGTGTCCGCGATCGGCTAGCTCAACCGCTGTCGCCAACCCCGCTAAACCTGCTCCGACAATTGCTACTTGCATGCCACTCGTCCAATAAATCCTTTACATATTGTAATGGGTTCTAAGCGTTTAGACTTATCGTCGTCGAGTGGGCGATCGCTTGCGTCGCTTTGCTTTTTTCACGCCATCGGTGGGTTGCCCAATCATGGCAGGCGACCCCTTAAACATCAGGTCTTCAGCCTCATTGCCCCTAATCACAGGCACCGTAAAGTGAAACTGACTGCCCTTGTCTCTCCCTTCAGAGTTCGCCCAAATTTGCCCGCCCAGTTTAAAAATCACCTGCCGACAGATGGCTAGCCCTAAGCCCGTACCCCCAGCCGTTCGGCGGAGGGCTCCTTCTTCTTGGTAAAACCGATCAAATACGGCTTCGAGGCGATTGGGTTCAATGCCTCGCCCGGTATCTGTGATGGTGACTTCTAGCATCCCGAGGCCATTGCGCTGGGCGTTGATGGTGACTTCGCCCTTTGGCTCTGTAAACTTGCAGGCATTGTCGAGCAGTTTCGACAGCACCTCCACTAGCCATTCTCCATCAGCCTTAACCAGGGGTAATTCCTGCGGCACGTCTGTCACGATACTCGGCAGGGGCTCGCTCTGCTGACGCGCCCGAATGCTGCTTAGGGCAAGACTGACACACTCGTCCATGGAGAGCGCTTCAAAATGCCATTTGGTGCGCCCACTCTCTAGCTGAGACAGGGTGAGAAAATCTTGGACGAGGGTTCGCAGCCGTTCGGCGTCGTCTAATGCTGTGCTCAACATCACCTGCCGTAGCTCCATGGGCATATCGGGTTCACTCGCTAGACTTTCTAGGCAAACCTGAATCGTGGAGAGGGGAGTCCGCAGCTCATGCCCGGTAATGGCGATGAGGTTGCTGCGGGTGACTTCGAGAGCTTCGAGCTGCTGGTTGAGGGTTTCAAGATTGGCGTAAGCCTCGGCTTGAATCAGGCCAATGCCAAGCTGAGCGGCGATCGCCTCCAACATGCTGAGGTCGTCTTGCCGCCAAGATCGGGGCTGAGGGCCGCAGCCATGCAGCTCCATCATGCCGATGAGCTGACCTTGGTGAGTGATGGGAACCATGAGCCACGAGCGCAGATGCCACTCCCGGATGATGGGGCTGAGCGTAGAGAGGTTAACATTTGACTCATCGTGGGTGTCTTCAATGGCGATCGCCTCTTGAGTTTTCGCAATGGTTTGAAATAACGGGTTATCTCGCAGAGGCCAAGGATGGCCGACGAGAGAATTGAGCGACTCACTGGAGAGATATTCGTGCTCAATCACAGCTTCTTTATCACCGGGCTTGCAGGGATAGACGATACAGCGACAGACCCGCATCACTTGACCGATCTCCCAAACGGCAATCTTAAAAATCTCCTTGGGGTCAAGAGATTGACGAATTGCGGCGGTAATTAAGTTGAGCAGCCGTTCTTGCCGTTCTTGAGCGGCAATGGAGCGATAGGCTTTCAGCAGCTTATATTGCCCTGCCTGGAGGTAGGTCATCAGTCGATGGGCAAAAGGATCGGGGTCAATCTCATAACTGCGGGCTGAGTCATGCTCAAGAAAGCGCGATCGCGCATCGGCAATTTTTGCACTTAGTTCGGGCCGATAGTGCAAGATTCGATCAAACATCAGACCTGCCGCCATTTGGCTGACCTGCCGATTAAACGTCCAGATGCCTTCAAAGCGACGGATGTGATCCACCGTTAACCCGGCTTGTGAAATCGGCTGCGGGTCTTCTTGCCCATGGCGCTCACGACAGACGAGACAAGCTGCATAGTTGCTGCCAATGACGACGAGATGCCACTCATTGGCTAGGGCATCGTCTGGATTGAAGGCAATTTTTTCATAGTGCTCTGAGCTGCTCTTGAAGTCAGTCTCGGGTGCAGCTAAGACATAGACCTGAGAATGAAGATTTGCGATGCGACGATAACGGTGAGCTTCTTGCCGATAAAATTTTTCTCGCTGAAAGTTGGCGATGATGAGAGTTTCTCCGGCATTGGCCAACACCTGATCTTCCATGGCATGGGAAAGCGCTATCAGAGATGCCTTGAAGTACATCTGCGATCGCAGCTCTGGCATGTGCTGGAACAGGTCATCGAGCACGGAAGTCGGGATGCTCATGGATTGCGGTCTGTCTGTCATTTCAGGGCAACCTAGCCACTTTAGCGCTATTAGTAGTCTTTCAAATCGATGGAGATTTGAGGAATGTCGGCGTAAGACATCACGGCATGTGCAATTTTGCTCGTCTTTTCTCTCACGATTTAGGGAAGATCAAAAAGTGTCAAACGTTTAAACCATGCTGCACTGCGAGGGCAGACACCCGTCAAAACCATCCACTTTAGTCATGTTGCGATCGCTCTACGTGTATCGCTCTACCCTCGCGCCAGAGCTAATTCATTGTGCCGATCAGCACCTGATCAGGCAACGGGGAAGATCTACAGGAAACTCGTGAGTGCATTATTACCCTTCTCATCATGCACTGAATGCAGGCGTTCTGTGAGCAACTATTGGGAAATATTAAGCAATATATATAACTCAACGCTTCTTTAATTCTCGGACAAAATCTGAATTTTTCGACCGCATTGTTGTGATCGACCAGATTTTAGAGATCTATACCAAGGCTCAAAGAAGCCTGTCAAAAAGACGCTTAAATTTTAGAAGGAAGCCTGACCTGCACCCCATAAACATCAACAAAATGCGTATGCCCTGCTGTAAAGTGGCTATATGTACGATGATGAAGACGACCTAGCGGGTTTTGACACTGATGAAAGCCTGGAGAGTCCTCTTGATCGGATGGATCAGGCATCTACAGAAGATGCGCAGAGTCTTCCCGATCCTGATGAGATGCTCGCACTCCTGGCCTCCCCCGACAACCAGCAGCGAATGCTGGCAGCTCGTGCATTCTGCGAAATTCAAGATGAACGTGCGATCGCTCCCCTGATTGCGTTGCTGATCGATCCTTGCCCTCTGATTCGAGTGAGTGCGGCCTATGGGCTGGGGCGAAACCCTAGCGTAGAGGCTGTGATGCCTTTGATTGAGCAACTCAATCGAGACTGGAGTGGCTATGCTCGTAAGGGCATTGTTTGGGCTTTAGGCAACTGTCGCGATCGCCGCTCTTTAGATCCGCTTCTGTTTACGCTGAAGACTGATATTCCTGCCGTCCGACTATGGGCCGCGAGTGCTTTGGCTCAAATGTCGAGCGTTGACTACGAATCGGTCATTCGTGCAGTTCCGCCCTTAATTGAGGGTCTACGGCGAGATCCGGTGACTGCTGTCCGCAGTAATTGCGGCTGGGCCGTTGGGCAGCTATGTCGTGAGCTTCCTTCTAATGTGGTGTATGCAACGGCTGTTGATGCGCTGATTGAAGCTTTTGCGGAAGATGACGATATGGGAGTGCGCGAAGATGCGCGATCGGCGGTCTTGAAGTTAGGTGATCCGAGGGGGCTTCAGGTTATCGAAGAAATTGAGCAAGACCCATTTTTCATCTAGAACTTCCTGCGCCTTAGAGTCTTTGCCCACGGCTTTATTCTTAACATTCAGCCTACAGCGCGTAGCGCTATACAAAATCTATTCTGTAGCTCTAGTTGAGGGAATGGGTATAAGCTTCACTGATGTTTATGCCTTGAGCTTTACGTAAGTTTAAAAACTAAAAGCAGATGCCCAATCAGGTATCTGCTCTCAATCTCGAACTATCATTTTTCTAAAGTAGCTGAACCCGATCACACGAAACGATTTGCTACAAGAGAACTGAACTCAAAACGGCATTGTTGCTGAGATGATGCAACCTCAGGCATCAAGCCCAAATCTAGAGATATTTCTCGATCGTATTAGCTAGAGTTGTTTTGGGCACGGCACCCACCACCATATCCACACGCTGACCTCCCTTGAAGATCATCAGTGTCGGGATGCTGCGAATCCCGTACTGGCTGGCTACACTGGGGTTTTCATCTGTGTTGACCTTAACAACTTTGATCTTGCTGTCGTATTGTTCTGCAATTTCATCAACTACAGGAGCCACCATACGACAAGGGCCACACCAGGGTGCCCAAAAGTCAACTAGCACTGGAACTTCGCTCTCTAGAACTTCTTGCTTGAAGCTTGCATCGGTAACGGCTGCTGCTGCTGACATTCCTGAAAATCCTTACCTTTTCATGATCTACGGCCATGTTATCACAGCAGATGTCCTTGCAGATGAGTGGAGCATAAGACCGATTCATAAACATAAGAAACGCCTGAACAACTGATTGTCCAGGCGAAGTGTGGTGTGAGGAGTGAACGGAAACATAAGTCTCCGCTATGTATTCATTGTAAGCGACTCGAAAAAAAAATTCATTGATTGAACTCGTGCTGAAGATAGAGATTGCTTATTAGCACAGTTCTTACATCCTATTTGCCCATTTCTATTTGCCCATTTCTATTTGCCCATTCCTAGTTGCTGAGCCTTTTGATAGACTTTCCCTTCGGTCAGGAGCGATGGGGCGATGACGACATCAACTTGTTGCATTTCTTTAATGTCTTTTGCCCCTAACGTGCCCATGCTGGTCTGCAACGCTCCGAGTAAATTGTGGGTGCCATCATCAAGCTGGGCTGGCCCTCTGAGAATCTGCTTCAGGGTGCCTGTTGTGCCAACTCGAATTCGGGTGCCACGGGGTAACACAGGGCTGGGTGTTGCCATGCCCCAGTGAAACCCGCGCCCCGGAGCTTCGCTGGCACGGGCAAAGGGGGAGCCAATCATGACCCCATCGGCACCGCAGGCAATACATTTGCAGATATCTCCGCCCGTGATTAAGCCTCCATCGGCAATGACAGGAATGTATTGGCCTGTTTCTTGATAGAAGTCTTCGCGGGCTGCGGCGCAGTCGGCGATCGCCGACGCTTGGGGCACACCAACCCCTAGCACTCCACGAGAGGTGCAGGCAGCTCCTGGCCCAATGCCCACAAGCACAGCCGCTGCCCCTGCCTGCATCAAACTGCGAGTTACCTCGTAGGTCACGCAGTTTCCTAACACAACGGGAATCGGCATCGACTGGCAAAACTCAGCCAAATCGAGAGGCGTAATCGTTTCAGGAGACAGGTGAGCGGTAGAAACAACCGTTGCCTGAATGAAGAATAAATCGGCTCCGGCTTCTGCCACCGCCATGCCATAGCGGAGAGCACCCACAGGGGTTGCACTAAAGGCTGCGATTCCTCCTTGAGCCTTCACTTCCTGAACTCGCTGTTTGATCAGTTCGGGTTTGATCGGTTCAGCATAAAGCTCCTGCATTAAGGAAACAAATTCTTCCTTTCCAACGGATGCAATGCGATCCAGGATGGGATTGGGGTCAGCATAGCGAGTCTGAATGCCTTCGAGGTTAATGACTCCCATCGCGCCCAGCTCAGACAACTGCACGGCCATGTTGACATCAACGACTCCATCCATGGCGCTGGCAATGATGGGAATCTCTCGTTCGATGCCACCGATTTGCCATCGAGTATCTGCCAGTGAAGGATCAAGAGTCCGTCGTCCTGGAACTAGCGCAATTTCGTCAATTCCGTAGGCTCGTCGGGCGGTTTTTCCTCGGCCAATTTGTATATCCACGCGCTTAGCCCCTAGTGCAATGATTGAAAATGATTGAATATGTCTATTTGGACTAGGGTATCAAATTTTGTGTGTTCTGGACTTGCGGCCAATCTCCTGTAAACCCAAGGTATGTCTTCGCTAGACTGTTCTTGTACAAGCCTAAATTGCCAGCCTAAATTGCGGCTGTCTGCATGACTCGCATCGGCTCAGAAAGTGTGGATTAATTTTCCCTAAAATTCGGCAAAAATTTGGGAGAGCACAACATTAGAGAACAGGAACCCTTCTGGGTCGGTGAGTTTAAGGCGCAGATCGTCCAACAAACTCTTGTCGATCAAACTCTCATCGATCAAACTCTCATCAATCTCATGACGTAACCCGTTGAGGATCTCACTGAGAAACTCAGAGTTGAGATGAACTTCAGTCGCTGTAGAAGCTCGAAAAACTTGAACCCATTGCTTTTGCTGATAGGGCTGGAGCAGCTTCAGGAGTCGATAAACGGTGCGATCGCCAAACCGCTGAGCCAATGCACCCAAGTCGATTCCTTCGGCAAGCCGCAAACCCACCATGAGCGTATCAAGCAAGCTGTCTTCAGGCGATGCCGATTCGGCGTCGAGGGTGCCACCTCGATGGGTTAACGCTTGCACCCACTGGCGATAGTCGGCCTGAGTCCGTGGACGACTGTAGCGAACCTGATTGACGTAGCTAGTCGCGCCTAACCCAAAGCCATAGTAAGGCTGGTTGCGCCAATAGACGTGATTATGGCGGCACTGAAAACCGGGTTTAGCATAGTTGGAAATTTCGTAGTGCAGATATCCGGCCTGGGTCAATCGAGCTTGAGCCCGTCGATACATCTCAGCCGTTTCGTCATCGGTGGGCAGGGGGGTTGCTCCGGGCTGATACCAGCGGCCAAAGGCGGTCATGGGTTCGACTGTCAAGTCATAGACAGATAAGTGAGTCGGATGAAGGGCGATCGCCCGTTCTAACGAGTCTTCCCACTGCTCCATTGACTGATGAGGCAGACCCGAAATCAGATCGAGGCTGAAGTTGGTGATTCCGGCTTGGCGAATCCAACGTACGGCTTGAAGAATGTCTTGCGGTGTATGAGTCCGTCCGCACGCCTCCAGAATATGAGATTGAAATGCCTGTGCTCCCAAACTGACGCGGTTGATTCCTACCTGAGCATAGCCCTGAACTTGCTGGAGGCTGAAGGTTCCTGGATCCATCTCGATGGAAATCTCGGCTGCGGATTGAATGCCAAACTGCCGCTGGAGAGCGTCTAAAATGCGTTTGAGCTGCTTGACTGACAAGAGAGAAGGCGTTCCGCCGCCAAAAAATACGGTGGCTAACGGGGGTAGTGCTGTCGTTGTCGCGGCTCTCGTTACCTCTATTTCTTGTTCTAGCCAGTCAAGATATTGGGCGATCGCCCCAGAACCGTGCCCATCTATTACTGTAGAAGTAGGCGATTCAGCCGCAACCCTGTCAGACATCAGCTCGGGCTTTTTATCAGAAGCATCGATTGATGAAAATGGTGGGGTCTGCGTGGTTGAGGCTCGTAGAGGCGCTCGTGTTTCGTAAGATGTGCTTACGGGTTGGGGCTCATCAGTGCTCTGACGGTTGGGCTGGCGACCTATCTGGCGACTCATCGGAGGAACATCTCCAACCACAGAAATTGGAAAATCGCAGTAATAACAGCGTCTGCGGCAAAATGGAATATGAATGTAAGCTGCAATCGGCATAATCACATGCGATAAGGGAGAAATGGCAATGAGTTGGAGTGAATAATTATTCGAGTGAAGCTTAGAGTGAAGCCGCGATTCATTAAATTCAATTCATTTCAATTGATTGAGTTCATTGGAGTGAAGAATTCATTAGAGTGAAGAGATGACAGGCTTCATCAGACTTCATAGAGAAGGCGATTTAGGAATGGCGATCGCCCCATCAGTTCAGCTTCGACTCCTCGTGACTTCTTCGCTAGTGCCGATAAGCAGTGTAGAGAGCTGATCCAGAAAAATAATTTATGTGCTTTCCCATGCCTTGCCACCTCAACTCTGAGAACACTCAATTCTGAGAACACATATCTTTCTGCTAACTCATGCCAGTAAATATCGCTTCCGAGTGGATAATCTAGACATACGCAGAATCGAGAGACTCTCCCCAATCTAGCGCC
>JBARXP010000373.1:0-38687 GCA_049647405.1 Elainellaceae cyanobacterium
ATCTGTTGTGATTAATCGATACCTTTACTTGAGCCAAGCAATGAAAAGCACTGTCAAAGTCCCGTTTGTTGATTTAGAAGCGCAGCACAAACCGCTTGAACCCCAGCTCAAACGGGCTCTGTGGGCGACAATTCAGAGGGGAGATTTTGTGCTCGGGCAGGCAGTGCGAGAGTTTGAACAAGCGTTTGCTGGGGCATCAGGGGTAGAGTATGGCGTTGGAGTGGGTTGCGGAACCGATGCGATCGCCCTAGGGCTGAAAGCCGCAGGCATTCTTCCCAATGATGAGATCATTTTGCCCGTCAATACCTTTGTCGCGACGTTAATTGGGGTGTTGCGCGTCGGAGCAACCCCGGTGCTAGTCGATTGTGATCCCAACACAGCACTGATCGACTTAACGGCAGTGGCGAAAGCAATCACGTCTCAAACTCGCGCCGTGATTCCAGTTCATCTTTATGGTCAGATGGTTTCTCCCGATGGAGTCTTAGATCTGGCGAGAACTTATGATCTGATGATTTTTGAAGATGCCGCCCAAGCCCATATGGCTGAGCGAGAAGGGTTTCGCGCCGGATCATTGGGTATTGCGGCAGCATTTAGCTTCTACCCAAGTAAGAATCTGGGTGGGTTTGGAGATGGGGGAATGCTAACGACACAAGACAAGGGGCTAATGCAGATGGCTCAGTCGCTCCGAAACTACGGAGCATCGCGGAAGTACTACCATACTGAAATCGGGTCAAACAGCCGACTTGACTCTCTTCAGGCAGCTATTTTGTCGGCCAAGCTCCCCTATTTGTCAGCCTGGAACCAAGCTCGCTATGAAGCGGCACAGGTATATGACAAACTGCTTGCCCCGCTGCGAGAATACGGCCTGGTTCCCCTCGTCAACCAGAGTGGCCGGGGCCATGTCTATCACCTGTATGTGATACGAGTCGATCAAACCTGTCCGTTCAACAGGGACGAGATGCGAGAAGTTCTGATTGAGCAAGGAATTCAAACCGGGATTCATTATCCGATTCCGTGCCATCTTCAGCCTGCTTTTCGTCACTTGGGCTATGAGGCAGGACAGTTTCCCCATGCTGAAAAACTGTGTCGTGAAATTTTATCGTTACCGATGTATCCCGGTATCACCCTTGAGAAAATTGAAATGGTCGTATCTGCCATCAAAGATCTGGTCACTTCTCGGGTTGTTCAGGCTGTGACACGATAGGATGCGGCATTCAGAGGGGCAATATGGGGTTATGCCGGAGGGTATGTAGGGGTTATATAAAAGTGTCTGAGGCTATGCTTGGAAGCAACGTTTGGAACCTGAATGATCGCGTATGGAGCACAAGCAGACTTTCTCTCTGATTTCCAACAAATTTCGCCATCATGCCGCTGAATGGGCGATCGCCATTTTTCTGACGCTCTTGTATGCACCGCTGCTGCTGCACTGGTATGACGGTTGGCTGCATAAATCTATCAGCATTGAGCACGAATATTTTAGCCACGGGCTCTTGGGGCTACCGTTTGCAGGCTATCTAGCATGGACTTTGGGTAATCGGTGGCGATCGCTGGCAGATACGACCCATCCCGCCGGATTTGTGCTGCTTGTCATCGGAATGCTCCTTTATTTCAGCCCGATGGATGCGTTGGTGAATCTGTCGTTTCCTGTGGTGCTGGCAGGATTATGTCTTTGGTTTAAGGGCACTGCGGGGCTGCGGCTTCAAGCCTTTCCGCTGATTTTGATTCTCCTTGCTACCCCCCATGAGTTGCCTTATCTCATCGCTCCATACACCTTGCCGCTCCAGCGCTTTATTGCGGGCACGGCTGGCTTCATCTTGTGGCAGTTGGGCATGGATGTCACCGTCAACCAAATTTATTTATACGTCAATGACCGCGTTGTTGAGGTGGCTCCTTACTGTGCCGGGTTGAAAATGCTGTTTACCAGCCTCTATGTTGGCCTCATGTTGGTCTACTGGACGGGTTTAACATCGCGAGTCAAGAGGGTGACGTTTTTCTCTGGCATCGTTGCCATTAGCGTCATCGCGAATATCATTCGCAATACGGTGCTGACCTATTTTCACGGCTCTGGCCGAGACGGGGCTTTTGTCTGGCTGCATGAGAGCTGGGGAGGAGATGTCTATTCTGCTTTGATGTTGGGTTCTCTAGTAATGCTGTTGCGTGTGATTGACGATCGCTTATCTGAGCCGAGAGCCGCAGCCGCACCCTCGACCAACGCTTGAGAGCAAAACGCGATTTTTTGGGGCTAAGGTTAAGACAACGTCAAGAGATAAACGCTTTATCTCTCATTGCTGAATTATTCGCTGAATTCCCTAAGAGCTGCCCTGCCCACGTTCGTCGCCCACTTTGCACCGCCCAATCTGCACCGCCCAATTTGCACCGCCCACCTTGCAAGGCCATGCCGCTACCTCTCATGCCCTCTGAGGGTCATTCTTCTGAACAAGATGCTTCTGTCCAAAACTCCCACGAGAACTCTCATGCGCAGATCTCTCAAGGTTCTGAAGGAAGAGCGGGTGGCGATCGCCCTACGCAGCGTTTGAGACTGCTGATCGCGGTGATTGTATTGGCGATCGCCACCTTCAGCATTTTGCCCAACTATTTCACGGGTAATTGGCTCTGGAATACTCCTCCTGTCTTGGCTCAAGCCAGTCAACTCAATCGTCTTCGGGCTGAGGGGCTGGCCCTGCCGGGATGGCAAACCTTAGAGCAGCAAACGGTCTCGATCAGTGGCTCAAAATGGAGCATTCAGGCGATTCAGCCTGAGGCCAATGTTGCAGACCCTGAGGGGCTAGATAGTCAGGGTTCTGACGCGGCATCGTCCACAAGATTTAGCCCCTCTTCACAGCCCAATCGGCCTATCTTGGTCATGCTGCGCCCCCAGGTCTGGCATCGCGAACAACCCCAAGTAGAATGGATGGACATTAATGGAGCCCAGCAATGGACTGTCGATCACCGTCAGCGTATTTTTCTGAACACCGAGGGAGCTGAATCCTCATCATCGGATTCGGAATTATTGAATTCAGAATCACTCAACTTGGAACTATCGAATTCGAAACCGCTGAATTCGGGATTGTTGGATTTGGGCGATCGCTCCGTTTCCTTCACGGCCAGATATTTTCGCGGTTGGAGTCGCCAGCAGACCTCCGCGGTGGTTCAGTGGTATGCCTGGACAACGGGAGGAAGCCCTTCCATCAATCCGTGGTTTTGGGCTGATCAGTGGCAGCAGTTGCGCGATCGCCAGCGGATGCCCTGGGTAGCGGTGACGGTCTTGATCCCAATTAAGCCTTTAGGCAATATCGATACGGCTCGGACAACTGCTAAATCCTTAAGCCAAACCCTTCAGGCTCAGCTCATTCGTGATGTATTGACTAACCCCACTTGAGTATGACCCGATCTCCAATCTTGCACAGACCTCAGCTTATGCTATCTCCCCACTTGGCAATGACTCCCGATTGGGCAAGGGCACCCAATTTGGCAAGGGCGCTCGGTCTTGCGAGTTTCTGGGCGATCGCCTCGGTCTGCGCCAGCGGAGCGGTCTTTTTGCTGCCGACCCAGCGGGTTGTAGCCCAGCCCAATAGGCTGCAACAAACGCTGCTCCAAGAACCGGATCTCGATGGAGTTCGCAGCGCATTGAGTGAAACGGCCCTTCAGGCTCAGGCCATCGATCGTTCAGATCCGCTGCTGCGCCTTGAGGATGCGAGTCGTCGGCTCCAGCAACGGGGCACGGTAGAACCCGAATCTCAAGCACTAGAGAGTCCCGATGCTGAATTCACTCGTTATCGATTAGGGCCAGGTGACAGTATTTTCGTCAGCGTGCAGCGATTTCCTGACCTTAGTTTTCAAGCGACCCTTGATATTCAAGGCAATATCATTGTGCCGCTGGTCGGGATCATGCCCTTACAAGGCTTAACGATCGAAGAAGCTCGGTCATCCATTCAACAAGAAATGAATCGCTACATCATCGAGCCGTCAGTCGATCTGACCCTGGTCGTGCAGCGTCCGGTGCAGGTAACCGTGCTGGGAGAAGTCGTCCGTCCAGGGCTTTATCCTCTGGGGGCTCCTCAACTCACGGTTGCGTTGTTGAGTGCGGGAGGTGCCACTCGTCTAGCCAATCTCAAAACCGTGCAGATTCGTCGTACTCTGCGCGATCAGACGGGGGCGATCGCCGATCAGGTTGAGCAAAATGTCGATTTATTTACGCCCCTAGCTACCGGACAGACCGTTCCTGACGTGCAGCTTGCTGATGGTGACATTATCATCATTCCTGCACTGACTCCTGCTGAAGCCGCAGAATATGATCGGGCGCTCATCGCCCGTTCCAACCTGTCTCAACCTTCCATGCAGGTGCGAGTCCTCAGCTATCCTCAAAGCATTGGCAATTTGGAATTGCCAAACGGTAGCGATTTTTTGGATGCAATTACGATTCTGTCGCCTGACCAGAGAGTATCCAATTTACGCAAAATCGCTCTGGTTCGCTTTGATCCAGAAACAGGTGGGGTCATTCAACGAGAGCTAGATGCCAGAGCCGCGCTGATGGGTGACAGGTCTGAAAACCCGATTCTCGAAGACGATGATGTTCTGATCATCGGTCGCAATTTAATATCACGCATCACTTTTCTGCTTAATACCTTCACCCAACCCTTCAGAGATATCTTAGGCTTCATTCTTTTCTTCGACACCATCAACGACAGTGCAGATACTCTTTTTCGTCCTGATTCTGATTGACAACAATTTTTAGGAAGACTTCTGGTTTAGCTTAGTTGGTTTAGCTTGGTTGTTTTACTATCCCGCTCCTTAGTTTCAGCGCAACAATTGGCATTGCCATGATTCCTCTGATTGTTAAACGTTATCTCATTGCATTTGACCGTCATAAATGGGCGGGCATTACAGGATTTGCTGTTGTTTTGGGGCTATCGGGATTTGCTGCAATTCAGCCTGAAGGCCCGTTTAGTTACGTGTCAGAAGGCATCATGGTCTATGTTGAGCCTCCCCTCACCTTCTCAACGACGGTCGCTACCCTTCAGGAGCAAGGGCAGTCGCTCAATGAAGCGAGACTCTTATCTGACAACGTGGTGGAGTTTGTCTCTCAACAATTGGCGGAGCAAGAGATTAACCTCTCAGCCGAAGAGATTCGTCGCAACACCACAGTAGAAGTCAACAGCGAAAGTGGTCTTCAGGTCACGGTTACCTATCAAGACAATAAGATTGAGCAGGCTAATCGTGTGGCGGCTCTTTTGATGGAAGCCATGGTGGAGCAAAGTCGCGTGTTTAACACCATCCAGCTCAATCGCATCACCGAAAATCTGAATTCTCTGTTGCCTCAAGTTGAGCAAGATTTGATGCAAGCCGAAAAGCGCCTTGAGGCTTATGTACGCGAAGAGGGGCCTCTATTGCAGGCAGCCCAAGATGGCACCCTGATTAGCTCCATTACTGAAAGCCAGAGCCAACAACGGGGGATCAAGCTCAACTTGCAGGAGTTAGAGGCTCAACTTGAGACGTTACAAAACCGTTTGGGGTTGACTCCAGATCAAGCCTATACGTCAGCAGCTATGAGTGCTGACCCTATCATTGCGGATTTGCGCTCTCAGCTTTATTTTACAGAGTCTCAACTGGCTGTATTGGGTCAACGGCTGCGACCAGAGCACCCTGAAATGCTCGCTCTGGAGGATCAAAAGCAAGCCTTTGAAGAACTCTTACAGCAGCGTGTACGGGAAGTCATTGGTGGCAACGATATTGCAGCCCCTCTGCAAAGCACTGAGCGAATTCGAGAACGCAGCAGCCTTGACCCGGCTCGACAAGCCCTAGCAAACCGACTGGTAGAACTCCAGTCAGAACAAGAAACGCAACAGCGGTTGCTGGAAGCACAGGTCGATCTGGAACAAGAGCTGCGGCAGGAGTATGAAGAACTCCCGAATAAACAATTAGAGCAGGCTCGGTTGACGCAGGAGGCGTCTCTAAAACGGGCATTTTTTGATCAGATTCAGGCGCGTTTAGAAGATGTCACGCTGGCTGAGAAAGAAACCGTTGGCAGCCTAGTCGAGGCCCAACCCCCCCAAGTGATTAATGGAACAGACCAGGCTCAAAATCCGGTTGTGATTGTGTTGGTGGGTAGTTTTGTTGGCCTTTTAGTGGGGGGCGGACTCGTTGTGTTGCTCGATAGTCTTGATACCACTTTCCACACGCTTCCAGATTTGCAAAATGCGCTCCGCCAGCAGGAAATTCCTATTCTGGGACTGCTACCCAAAATTCCGCGATCGCCCAATGCTGCCATTCCTATCTTGACGACAGCAGAGTCGCCCTACCTAGATTTTTTTGAGCGGTTTCGGTCCAATCTACGGCGGGCGGGTGGCACCCATTCCCCCAAGATGGTAATCATTACCAGTACCGTTGCAGGTGAGGGCAAAACCTTTAGTGCCTACAACTTGGCGATCGCCTCAGCCCTAGCAGGGAAGCGAACGCTGCTGATTGAAGCAGACTTGCGATCGCCATCCCAGGCCCATCTGCTTGATGTCGTGCCCGATTCTATCGAGGAGCAAGATCCGCTGCGCTACTATAACGATTCAAGCAATATGATTCGAACCGCTCCGAAGACGGAAAATCTCTACATCTTGCCCTGCCCGACCCCGCAACAGAGAGCAGCAGCGATTTTAGAATCAGCCGAAATGCGTCGCACTCTTGAAGATGTGCGGGTCAAATTTGACTTCGTGATTTTAGACTCACCTGCTCTGAGTCGTCACAACGATGCTCTTTTGCTAGAGCCTTATACCGACGGCATGATTGTCGTAACTCGCCCCAGCTACACCGAAGAAGGGCTGATGAGTGAAGTGGCTGAGCGATTTATGGATTCTGATGATATTCAATTTTTAGGTGCCGTTATCAATGGGGCAGAGATCTCGATCAGTCACCCCGAATATGCAAATTTTGAGGAGGAGCCTTTGACTCTAGAACAGCTTGAGAAAAAGCAATCGACTCTTCACGAACTTGATAGCGTTACACAGCAGAGAAAAATCTAGGCTCAACAGCAAGAATTTTTTTGTGCCTCAAGAAGTCGGTGAGCCGCTGCATCGACATTTTCAACATCATTTCTAACATCTTGATAGATTTGGAGTCGCATAAGGTTTTGCGATGCCGTGTTGTGTAACTCTATGATCGGAGGCACTTGTGAAAGTGAATGGGCATCTCTTACTCAAACGCATCTGTGAATCAGTTGAATAAGCTACCCCTGAGTCAGCCCTTTCAATTGTCCTCCACAAAAAATACATCACTACTCAGTTCATATGAGCTATTTTGCAAGGTCTGTAATGACGGAAAACTGGAGAAGATTGAGAAAAGCACTCCTACAGAGATTGATGTTGGGTCTCTTAGTCGTTGCTTTAGGGCTAGCCGGATGTAGCGATCGCCCCTCATCAGAACGCCCCACCCAACTTTCAAGAACTCCTGCCAAACGTTTTCTCAAAGAAATCGTCGAAGTGCCACCCCCCGCTTCGATTCAGCAAATACGGGCAGAGTTAGAGGTGTAT
Source organism: Elainellaceae cyanobacterium (assembly GCA_049647405.1). GTDB lineage: Bacteria > Cyanobacteriota > Cyanobacteriia > CAKZMO01 > CAKZMO01 > CAKZMO01. The sequence continues at coordinate 7,518 of JBARXP010000373.1, forward strand.
CAGCCTCAGGTAAAAATTCTGAGTCCTCAGCCTGAGGAGATGCTTGACGATACCCAGGTTGAGGTCAATCTCGACATCAACGATCTTCCCCTCTTCAAAGATGAAGATCTAGGGTTAGGGCCGCACCTGCATGTCATTCTCGACAATCAGCCTTACCAGGCGGTCTATGACACCAGCAGCCCCCTTGTGTTTGAAGACTTAGAACCAGGAACCCATACCCTACGAGTCTTTGCCTCACGCCCTTGGCATGAAAGCTTCAAAAATGCAGGAGCTTACGACCAGGTGAAGTTTTATGTCTTTACTCAAACACCCAACAACGACGCAGATCTGCAGCAGCCGATCATGACCTACAGTCGGCCTAAAGGAGCGTATGGGGCAGAGCCGATCATGCTCGACTTTTACCTGGCTAATACCCCCCTGCACGTCATTGCTCAAGAAGAACCCGATGATGATCTGCATGATTGGCAAATTCGCGGCACCGTCAACGGCCAGAGCTTTACGTTTGATACCTGGGAGCCCATTTATCTGACTGGGTTTGAACCGGGACTAAATTGGCTCAAGCTGGAATTGTTAGATGAAGACGGCGATCTCATCGACAACGCTTTCAACAGCACGGCTCGAATTATTCAATATCAGCCCGGTGGTAGCGACAGCCTATCGCAGCTTGTGAGAGGAGAGCTATCTGAAAATCAACTCTTCCAAATCATCGATCCCGACTACGAGCCAGCGCCTGCTGTCGATCTTGAGCAAGAACAAGAGCCTGAAGATTCAGACAGTGAGGTAGAGGAAAAAGCGTCTGCTCCCGAACCGTCTGCTCCTGAACCGTCAGAGCCAGCTCTATCAGAAGAAATTCAGTCTCAAGAAGACTCTCAGCCTGAGCCTGAGGTAAACGATGCTGCTGAACCCGAACCTGATTTAACTCAGCCCGCCCCCGTTGAGCAAGAAGAACAAACATCGGACGAAGCTCAAGCGGCAATGCCAGAGCCTGATATCGAATCTGATATCGAACTCGATACATCTGCGCCTTCTGAGCAACCTGAGACAGAGGCTGAATCGCCAGAATCTGAACCCGATCAAGTTCTTCAGTCCGAAAATTCTTTGGATGAGTCTGACGACTCCACCAATAATCTCAATGAGGAGAGCTTCAATGACTCAAAAGACGATTCAGATGCGACTGAAGTGGAATCCTCAGAAGCTGAACTGAGCCTCAATGAAGATGCACCGTCTTAGGAACCACTAAACTTAGAGCCACTAAACTTAGAGCCACCAGAGGCTAAGGAGTACAACGGCTAGAGTCAGAGTGATGTTGTCGATATCTGGAAAAGGTAGAGCCTCGACGACCGTGGCGATTAGGGCGATCGCCCCCACGAGTCCCACGGCTCTGCCCCCATTTAGGGATGGCTCAAAGTAGCCCAGAGTGTTGAATATGGTGAGGAACGCGATGCCAAAGGCAAAACTGCCCAAGAGCATCGCGGCTGAGCCTGCCCAGCTTTTATCAGGGCTAAACGGAAGCTTGCGATCGCCAAATCTGCGGCCAACGATATCGGCTAACCCGTCGCCGCCGCACATGACCATCAGCGCCAAAATACCTGCGGGAGAGTTTCTCCAAAACAGGATTGTGCAAACGATGAAAGCGATGCCATAGTAAAGCGGCCCGCGCAAAAGTTCAGCAGGCTTGCCGTGACGGGTACTCGACTGCACTAAGTCGCTGTTGTCGATCCAGCCCAGCCCTGTAGCGAGAAAAACCAGAGTCAGCCCCAAGGGCACGGTGACGGCCAAATAGCGGCTCAGATCTGAATCGGGGAACAGGAGCCAGCACAAGACATAGAGCGGCCCCGTCCCGGTGTGGATGAGCTTACGGCTGAGGGTCGGGTGCAGCCACCCACGCACAGCCGCTCCGTTGACCAAGGCCAACCACAATAGGGCGATCGCCCAGGTGAGCAGGGTGGCGATCGCAAGCTGCCCCGCTAAATTCGTCCGATGGGTCAGCATTCCACCCGCCTTAGCAAAGCTCATCCATATCTCAACGTTCATGACTCATTCCTGCCCTTCAGTCTGGTTGCAAAGTCCGTTTCGTCTGACCTTTCTCTGAATCTATCGATGACCTCCAGAGACATAATCTGTTGTTTTCATCGACCGAGCCCCGAAGAAGCTCTATCTTTTCTGATAAAATCTTATGAAAAGTTAACGTTTTAGATCAGATTCCTCATGAAACTTCTCATCGTTGGCGCAACAGGTACATTGGGGCGGCAGATAGCCCGCCAAGCATTAGATGAGGGCCATGACATTCGTTGCCTTGTTCGCAGCCGACGAAAAGCGTCGTTTCTCAAAGAGTGGGGAGCTGAACTATTTGGTAGCGACCTCTGCGAGCCTGACACAATTCCGCCTGCCTTAGAGGGGATAGATGCCGTCATTGATGCTTCAACAACCCGTGCGACCGATTCTAAGAGCATGAAGACCGTAGACTGGGACGGCAAAGTCGCTCTGATTCAGGCTTGCGCAGCGGCTGGAGTCAAACGCTTTATTTTCTTCTCCATCCTTGATGCAGAAAAGTATACTGACGTGCCGCTGATGGAATTCAAGCACTGCACAGAACTTTTTCTGGCTGAGTCGGGTCTCGATTACACCATTCTCCGTCCTTGCGGCTTTATGCAGGGTCTCATCGGGCAATATGGTATCCCCATTTTGGAGAAGCAAGCAGTTTGGGTCATGGGAGACACCTCTCCCATTGCCTATATGAATACCCAAGACATTGCTAAGTTTGCGATTCGGGCGCTGAGCGTTCCTGAGACTCAAGGCAAAACATTTCCGATGGTGGGAACCCGCGCCTGGGGTGCCTATGAAATCATTCGACTGTGTGAGCGGTTGTCGGGCCAAGAGTCACGGGTGACGCGGATGCCGAAAGGCGTGCTTCGGGTCATGCGTCGTGTCCTTCGCTTTTTTGAATGGGGATGGAATATTGCCGATCGCCTAGCGTTTACAGAAGTGGTCACGTCGGGTAAGCCGATCACGGCTGATATGACTGAAACCTATGAGGCATTTGGCTTTGACCCCAAAGAGACAACGACCGTCGAAGATTATCTAAAAGAGTACTTCGATCGCATTACGAAAAAACTGCGTGAAATTGAATACGAGCGGCAGAAGCAGCGAGAAAAGCGCCGCAAAAAGCGATCGCCCTTCAAGTCTCCCCAGTAGTAGGCTTTAGTAGGCTTTGCCACGTGGGGGCTGAGTTGCATCTACGCCGGAGCCCGAAGTGAAGCGGAATCTGAAATTAATCTGCTCATGCTGAAACTTGTTTTGATTCGTCACGCAACGTCCTTGGGCAACCAAGAGCTGCGGATGATGGGTCAGCTAGACGATGAGCTTTCTGATGTTGGGATTGCTGAATCTCAACAGCTTGCTCGTTCACTGGTAATAATGGGCGATCGCCCCTCCGTGGTGTATTGCAGTCCTCAATGGCGGGCAATGCAAACCGCTCAGATTTTGCTAACGCCTTGGCTCAATGACGGTTCTCAAGGCAAGAGCCATGATTTAGATCATCCAGGGTTCAACTCTGACCCTTGGCAGGCACCATGTGCTATCCCAATACAGCTCTGCGATGACCTCAAAGAGCTGAACGGCGGAGTTTTCGAAGGATTAACCTGGGCGCAAGCACAAGCGCAACACCCTGAGCTTTGCCAGCAGCTAGAACAGACGATGGACTGGCTCCCGGTTCCGGGCGGAGAATCACCCCAGGCCGGATTTGAGCGCGCCTGTCGGTTTTGGCATTACCTGATTCACAAACATACCTCTAAGCCAAAACAGTCTGACTCTGTCATTTGGACCGTCAGCCATAGCGGCATGTTGCAACACCTTATCGCTGCTCTGCTCGGGTGCGATCGCACCTGGGGTCTGACCATTCCAAATACGGCTCGATTTGAGTTTTGGCTTGATGGCGATCGATGGCATCGGGCGAAACATCCATCTGATGAAAGCTCTAATGAAACCGTTCAAAATCTTTACAACACGGCGCTCTGGCAAATCCGGCGGTTTAACGACATTAGCCATCTGAGCTAAGCGATGAGCATATCGCTGAAACTGAATATTAGCTGCTGAGTAGCCACTTTAGCCCCAACAGCACCACGATATGACCAGGGTAAAACCCGTAAAACCAGCGCCCCCTTATGCCGCGCTGACCATTGGCAGCATAGAGAATGAGTGGCGTGACCGCTGCCCAAAGCTGTATCGGGTTACTGAAATCAAGAGCAATGACATAAAGCCCGTGCAGCGCTAGCCAAAAGCTCCACCAGCGGAGCGTTTGCAACTTATTCATAGACGGTTGCCACATGCCCATCAAAAGGATGACGCCCAAGCCATAGGTTCCCGCATCCATCGGCACAATAAAGGCGATCGCCACCCCCACGGCCCAGACTAGATAGCGCAGAGCAGAATATTTTCGGGCCAGACGAATCATCGATAGCCCGATCGCCAGAGTCACTAAAACATTGAACTGCCTCACCTCAAAAAGAGCCATGTAGAAGGGCTGCGTAATGACGGCCAGGATCAATAGCCGTCTCAAATACCGCAAAATATTCCGCGTGTATCGTTCGCCCTGCACGAGCAGCCATGCAAACAGTGGAAAGCTCAGTCGCCCCAGAACCCGCCATAGAGAATCATCGGGAAAAAATACGTAGCCCACATGGTCGATGACCATGAGAAGTGCAGCAAGAAGCTTAAACTGGAATTGATCCATGCTGAGTCAGATGAGAAGACCTAGACGGCAATATGTGAGCGATCGCCCCGCCTGAGTGGGCATTTGCTTTTTTCTCAGAAAGCCATCCAGCCAAGACGGGAAAGGTCTTTCAAACTTTTTTTTAGAAAGAATTCGTCACAGTGTGTCATAATAATCAAGAATATTTTAAGCTTTGCTGTCATATTCGTATTGTCGTTCTTTTGTCTGTTATACCCCCAGCACTTACCCCATGAGTACAGAGGCCACTGATTCAAACCCTCAACCTCAAAATTCTGACTCCTCCGATGAGAGCACTTTTGCAGCACCAGAGACTGAGGTTGTTGCCGAAGCTGCCGCTAACTCTGCCCATGCCGAACAAGGCGACACAGAAGAGCCCCAGGAAGTCACTCCCGAGATGCTTGATCGCTACGAATGCGACTCTTGCGGATACATTTATGAACCTGTTAAGGGCGACGGGATGAAGACTGCTGCCGGAACATCGTTCAAAGAAATTCCTAGTACTTGGCGATGTCTCGTTTGTGGTGCGCCCAAGCGCCAGTTCAGAAATATTGGCCCTGTAGGAAGTCCTTCAGGATTCAAAGAAAATCTGGGCTATGGCATGGGAGTTAACACCCTAACCCCAGGACAAAAAAACATTTTGATCTTTGGTGGGTTAGTTCTAGGTTTCATCTTTTTCATCAGTTTGTACGGCCTAAATTAACGGCCTATAACGGCCAGATTTAGTCGCCAAGATTGAACAACGGGGTTCTCAACGGAGCACCTCGGTTAGATTCAGCCCTAGCCCCGTTCTTTGGAACGACGTTTGGGAAGCCTGCCATGACTTCTGCCCAAGACAGTAGGTTCATTCAACCTAATCGCGATTTTTATTAGTGCTATTCCTCAACCCATGCATTCACTTTTGAAACCTTTTAAGCATCTCGTTGTTTTAGCCGCTGCAATCTTATTTTGCACAGGCTGCTCCAGCGCTTTTCTCCCTGCCGTGGAGCCTAATCCTTGGGAAGTCGTTTCTTTACCCATTGAGGAAACTGTCTTAGATATTGGATTTGTTGGCGATACACCCCACGGCTGGTTAGTAGGCAAACACGCTACTCTCCTAGAAACAAACGATGGGGGTGAAACATGGGACGTTCGCGAGTTAGGTCTCGGCGACAATCAGATCTACAACTTTACTTCGGTTAGTTTTTCAGGCGAAGAAGGCTGGGTTGTGGGTGAACCGAGCATCATGCTTCACACCACTAACGGGGGCGAGAATTGGGAGAGAATCTCGCTCAGTGAAAATCTACCGGGGACAACGCGCCTCATCACGGCGACGGGGAGTCAATCGGCTGAGATGGTGACCGATGTCGGGGCAATCTACAGCACGCAAGATAAGGGTAAAAACTGGCAGGCTCTCGTGGAAGAGGCCGTTGGGGTCTTTCGGAATATCTCGCGATCGCCCGATGGCCGTTATGTAACGGTTTCTGCCCGAGGCAACTTCTACTCGACCTGGGAACCTGGGCAGCGTGCTTGGCAGCAGCATAATCGTACTAGCTCTCGACGGTTGCAAAATATGGGTTTTGGGGCTGACGATCGCCTGTGGATTTTGGCTAGAGGCGGCTTAGTTCAGTTCAGTCAGCCTGGAACTTTTGAAGATTGGAATGAGCAAATCGCGCCTGAGCTATCGACGAGCTGGGGCCTTCTAGATATGGCCTACAGAACACCTGAGGAAATCTGGGTGACTGGCGGTAGCGGCAACCTATTGCGCAGCACTAACGGAGGGGAGTCTTGGGAGAAAGATCGAGCCATCGAAAATGTGCCCTCTAACCTCTACGAGATTGTATTTTTGTCTCCAGAACAGGGGTTTGTTCTAGGTCAGGGCGATATCTTGTTGAAATACAAGAGTCCGGCAGAAGCGGCCTAAATTTTTGATTAGATTGCCGACTTATTGTCGGTATGGAGTAAGCTCAAAACTTTTTAATTGCAATAGCTTCACTTGTAGCGGTTTGCTTACTCCCCTATGATGTGAATAGAGTCTTTTCTTTTTTCAGTTAGTCAGCTTTGGGAGGAATATTGACGATGGCTGGTACTACAGGTGAACGTCCGTTTTCAGACATTATTACGAGTATCCGTTACTGGGTGATTCATAGCATTACGATTCCGGCATTGTTTATTGCAGGATGGCTCTTTGTTAGCACAGGGCTTGCTTATGACGCATCGGGTACTCCTCGTCCAAATGAATACTATACTCAAGAGCGTCAAGAATTGCCTATTCTGTCAGATCGCTATGAGGCGGAACAGCAGATCCAAGACTTTAACGCGAAGTAAATTGAGTAACTGGTTTAAATCTGTTTGCGTAAGTTCGTGACAAGGAAATTTGATAGACCATGACTGGCAATAATCCCAATCAGCCCGTATCGTATCCAATCTTTACTGTTAGATGGCTTTCAGTGCATGCTCTTGCAGTACCGACTGTCTTCTTTTTGGGCGCGATCGCTGCAATGCAGTTTATCCAACGATAGTTTGTGAGGTAAGAGTATTATGGCTCTAGATCGTCAGAAGAATCCTAATAAGCAGCCAGTTGAACTTAATAGAACGTCCTTATATCTAGGGCTGCTTTTTGTTTTTGTATTGGGTATCTTGTTCTCTAGTTACTTTTTCAACTAGAGCCAAATTTGGCAAGGTTATTCAGTTCTTTTTTTCAAGAGAAAAGGTAACGCCCGGTTTAGGAGCGTCCATCCCTAGATGTTTTAGGTGGTGCTCAGCAGCAGAAAGTTACTGATCTAAATCTAATTTTCTGGCTTGTGTATACCTACTAAAGCAGCGTCTTTCTCTAGCAACTGTTGTTAGCCATTTATTTTAGGAGAAAATCCCGTGACTCAAGGCGGAAAAATTCCATTATGGGTTGTTGCGACCATCGCAGGACTCGGTGTCATTGCTGTTGTTGGCTTGTTTTTCTACGGGGCTTACGCAGGTGTTGGCTCTGCAGTCTAGTTCTAGAATCTAGCCGATAAATTTCTACCGATCATTAGGTAGCAAACGGTGTGTCTCCTACGGGGGGCACACCGTTTGCTTTAGCGGCTACCCAATCCCTATCTCCTGACTAGTTCTCAGAACTTACGCACAACTCGCGTAAGCCTGAATAAATTCATTGAAATTGAGGGCGCGCCGCGCCCTCAATTTCAACAAAATGCGTACACTGATCCGTTATGAAGTTGGGGAATCAGTGTTTTGAGTCGATAGAGCGATCGCCAGTTGTTGAATCACATGCTCTAGTCCAACAGCGCGAGATGCCTTAAACAGGAGGCGATCGCCAGACGTCACCACAGTTGCCAACCGCTCTACTAAGCTTTCTGCATGGGTAAAACACTCCACAGGCACAGATGCCGCACCCTCGGCCATTGCCTGACTTTCTGACGGGTCGGCCAAGACAAAAAGATAGTCTAAATTCAACGTCTGAACCATCTTGCCGACTCGATGATGGAGTTCAACGGAGCGATCGCCCAATTCTTTCATGGTGCCGAGCACGGCAATGCGACGTGCTCCAGGGGTCTGCGCTAGGAGATGCAGGGCAGCGGTCATAGACTCTACGCCTGCATTGTATGTTTCGTCTAGCGCCAAGATGTCGTTAGCTAGCCAGTGTTGCTGTGCCCGCCCAGTAGGGAGTTGCACCAAGAGGTTCTGAGATGCTTTTCTCCAATCTAGATGAAGCGCCTTAGCCACCGCTAAAGCGGCCATAAAATTGAGCGCATTATGGCGACCCGGCAACGGCAGGCTGAATGTTTGATCTTGAACCGCTAAAGCATCGGGAAAAATAAACGTTCCAGTCATGGTTCCATTGCTTAGGCCAAAGGTAATGCAGGAGCCTGCCCAAACAGATTGAGCCACGCGCATGAGTCGCTCGTCGTCTCCATTCAAAACCGCAACCCCGCCGGAGGGTAAATCAGCTAATAATTCACACTTGGCCTGGGCGATCGCCTCTTCTGAACCTAAACGCCCAATATGTGCTGTTCCCACATTTGTAATAACAGCGATGTCGGGCTGTGCAATCTGGGTCAGTGTCGCAATTTCTCCGGCTGCCCGCATGCCCATTTCGATCACCGCAAAGTGATGGCTAGACTCTAGCTGTAGAAGAGTTTTAGGAACACCAATTTCATTGTTGTAGTTTGCCTGAGTCTTCAGCACAGAACCATGCTGAGCCAGAACGGCGGCAATTAACTCTTTGGTTGTGGTCTTCCCTACCGAACCCGTTACCGCAATAATTTTGGCGGGGCACTGATGTCTCCACCACCGCGCGATCGCCTGATAAGCCTCTAGCGTATCGGTTACTGCCAAGATGGGCTGCTCAAAACGATGAGCTTCATGGGCAATGTCACTCTGCCGATCGACGATAGCGGCGATCGCCCCTCGGTCAAACGCCTGGGTTACAAATTTGTGACCATCAAAGACATCTCCCTTAAGCGCTAGAAAAACCTCTCCAGGGCCAACGGTTCGGCTATCGGTCTCGATACCGGAAATGGCGATCGTGTGAGCCGAACGAGGCAAACTTAGCGCTTCGTTCTGAAGCGACTGTAGAATCTCAACGATTTGTCCTAGTGAGGTATGCAATGCCATAGGCGGCTTAAACTAGCTCAGTGTTTCGCTCAAAATTGCCGTGAACCTCATCATCATATACACAATTTTGATGCAGCTAACCCTCCACAACCAGGAACCACCATTACCTAGACGACATAACTTGAACAGACCTCGTTTTAAGGTAAGGCAACTTTCATGATGCTTTCACGCAAAAATGAGGTACTTATCTGCTCCAAAGCTCACACTAGCTGCAACCGCAAACACAACCCGTCACAGAAAACGGCTCGCAACACCTGAAATAACTTTTCGAAAAGATGGAATATCGACTGGATGCTTCCATTGACAAAAAGCTGTACCGTGAATTATGTATTCCCAGACACATTTTTTATATGACTCTCAGTGGGTATACTGATACGCAAATATGGTATGGCTTCATGTCGCTTTAAGTATTCTTTACCGAAACTTTAATTGTCTGTCGGTAAACCTTGGGGGATTCTTTTCCGATTAGAGTAATAATGGATACAGTGGGCTGCAAGACTATGTACGCATCCGTTGTGATTGAGTGATCTAAATTGTCTGTGGCGACCAGGGCAGAGTTTGCTGTTTAATGTTATTACCATCCTCATGCTCTAGTTTTTTATTTTGTCTGATTTCTATTCTTAAATAATTACTTTTAGGTCATGGTGAGTCTACGATAAATCCATGTTTAGACAAATCAATCTTGAAGTCTATGTCTACTATGCAATGATGAGTCGTCAATTATTGGTAGCGAGTGCATTATCTCTTAACCTGCCTCAATTTTTGGGTGCAAAGGGGGCAGAATAAGTGAAGGCTTTCAGTATCCTGTCCATCAGAGCCGAGGAGTAGAGCCAGTGGGAACTGCTGTGGCGAGATACAGTCGTCAAATATCTCAAGAAGAGCAAATGATTTACAGTCATCTGCTCCGACAAGTCAACATAGAAACGACTGAGCAAATGCTTGAGCGGTTCCGCAATCTGTTCATTGACGGCACTCGGTACCCAGACGAAGAAATCGCTCTCGCTCTAAGCGCAGTCTTGTCTTCTAAATATGCGAAACAAGAGTTTCGTTATGTTCTCAATCGTTGTTGCCACATTTTGATCAATCGCTGGCAATCTCATCCACAGAAACGATTAGAAGTTCCAAAGCTGATTCATTTGTTTGAGAGTGTCTCAGAGGTATCGACCCTCGGCCACTACCAATATCGCAGCAATCGACGGCTACGCGACTTGGTCAAAAGCTTTCGTACAACCGATCAATATCTGGTTTTGAAGCGACTGGCTCGGGTTTTGAGTCGCTCTACAGAGGCTGATGATGGCAGCCGCCCTCTGGGGACATTGATTCGACGGTACCCATATTTGTACGAGCATTGTCTTCTGAGCGACGACAATACCCGAGAGCAGCAATTTACGGTGCGTGCTTTACAGGGTGAGGTTCAGCGGCAGTTTGAGATTGATCTGACGAAGTACGTTTCGGCTCAACTAAAGCGAGCCCGTCTGATTAAGCAGCGCGGTCTTCAAGACGCTCAGCGTTTAATCGTTCCAGCTTATAACCCAACCTTGCTCAGTAATGGCATGCTGAATCGTGCGATTAAGCACTATGCTGGCCGCGTGGATGGAAGACGAAGCTACCAAGATTTGGCTCGAAGTTTCATTACCCAAAGTACGCAAGAGCAATCTTTTAGAGCCTTCAAAGATGATCTGTATCAGTATATTGTGTCTGGCGTAGATGAAGAATATGGTAAGCGTCGGTTTAATAACCAGCTTCACAATCAGTTAAAACTGATTTTGCCTGAGAGCGAGGGCAAGCTTATCAACGATTTTCTCGTTGTCAGAACCTGTAGTCAATTGCTGAATTTTCTGGTTGTAGATAGTCCTCGAAATGCTCAACACTATGTTTTTGTTGACCTCAACATGAATTTGGGGCCAATTATGACGATGGGCATTTTACTAAGGCTCATCTTGTTGTGTCGAAAGGTTAACCCTTATTTAGAACGGCGGGTTTCTATTCTATTTAGCCATTATGAATCGCACAATCGCGATAGCGTTGAGTGGTTAATCGGTTCCCTCGAAATGCTCAACGTTGCTCTCACTACAAACGTTGGCAGGCTTGACCTATCTAGCACTACGCGCTAATTCAATAACGTTAAATAATCTAGCGGCCAGGGCTCACACCGATCCACTGGGCACTGAGTGTTAGTGCGGCTGACCCGGTTGGGCTTTGCAGATCAGGAATGGAGACGACGCAGGTGGAGCGATTATTGACCCAAACCCCTGCTATTGTTTGACTCCCTACGTTGACTTCACAGGCAAAGGGATCAAAATCAAGGGTGCTAAACAATACTTTGTCGTCTACTCCTTCATCTTCGTCATAGATCCGAAGGGAGACGGGGATATAGTTTCCGCGCTCTAGCCAGGTAATTTCAGACACGGCGCTCATTAACCATTCTGGATAGACCGCTTCGTTGATGCGAGGGGTGGCTTCGGTGGGAGTGGTCAGACTCTGGCCGAGAATGTCGATTTCAGCATAGAGGTCGGGGCGCTGGCGCTGGGGCGGCAAATCAACGGTGGGATTGCCCCAAACTCGGTTCACTGTCAGTTGAATGGATACCGGAGCAAACCCAAACGCTTGAGCCGATGGGATTGGACTACGCACCAATAGAGATGGGGCGATCGCCATACCCAAACTTCCAATGATTCCTAGACTCCCAATCAGTCCTGCATGTTTAATACCATTCAGCCGTCTCAGGGACTGTAGCAAGCAGCGAGATTGTGGTTGAGATAGAGGTCGAGGGCGAGTCACCATAGGTGTGTTTTAAGTGTGTTTCAAGAAGGGGATAAAGGTGTGGTTGAAAATTGACGCAATGCTAGAGCAACTGTAGCGGATCAACATCAATGGTCAGACTGACGGCGTTGGAAATGCGCGATCGCCACTGGATCAAGTCTAAAACCTGGATGACCCGTTGTGCATTGCCAAGACTGCATTTGAGTAAAATCTGCCAGCGATAGCGACGAGCCACCCGCATGATGGCCGCAGGAGCAGGCCCGAGCAGAGTGTAAGGTGATGCTGCGTCTGAATCTGAAGGACGAATTGCGGCCGCAATCTGTTCCGCTGCCTGCTGCACGGCAGACTCATCAGGACTGCTGAGCCGCAGCACAATCAGCTGGCCGTAGGGGGGGTAGTGGAGAGCGGCGCGATCGCCCAATTCTGCTGCGACAAATGCCTCATAGTCTTGACGCTGCACCGCTTGAATCACCGGATGCTCTGGGGCATAGGTTTGCAGAATCACCTGACCCGGCTCGGCACCTCGTCCAGCTCGTCCAGACACCTGAGTCAAAATTTGGTAGGCACGTTCCCCGGCTCGAAAATCAGCCAAATTCAGCAGCCCATCGGCGGCCACAATGCCAATCAGCGTCACCTGGGGAATATCTAGCCCCTTCGCCAGCATTTGTGTTCCGACGAGCAGGTCAGCGTCGCCTTGGGCAAAGCGAGTCAGCAAGGCCCGGTGAGACCCTTTCGTGCGAGTCGTGTCGCGGTCAAACCGGAGACAGCGAAGCTGAGGAAACTCGCGACTGATCTCTTGCATGACTCGCTGGGTGCCGCTGCCAAAATGCTTCAGATATGGCGAATCACAGTGGGGGCAGCAAGGAGGGTGCGATCGCCCATAGCCGCAGTAGTGACAGCGCAGCGTTGGGGCGGCCTGCTCGTGGGTCTGATGAAAGGTAAGAGAAACATCGCAGTGAGGACAGTTCATCACTTCGCCGCAGCTGCGGCAAGAGACGAAGGTGCTATGACCTCGACGATGAATAAACAAAATGCCCTGTTGCTGCTTCTCTTTCAGCGCGAGAAGGGCGTCATGGAGAGAGCGGCTGAAAATAGAGCGATTGCCACAGCGAAACTCATGGCGCATGTCTACCACCCGAATCGGCGGCAAAGGTCGAGCATGAACCCGTTCTGGCAGGGCGCAATATTGGGTCGGCAATGGCGCAGACTGCAAATCTTGAGCCATCTGCCAAGATTCTAACGAAGGAGTAGCCGTTCCCAAAATCAACGGACAATGACTCAGCTCAGCCCGCCACTGGGCAACAGTGCGAGCATGGTAACAGGGGGCAGGCTGGTCTTGCTTGAAGCTGCTGTCGTGTTCTTCGTCTAGCACAATCAGCCCAATCTGAGACAGGGGTGCAAACACTGCCGATCGCGTCCCGATGACGACTTGGGGCGTCTCTACTAGCATCTGTCGCCAGGTGTCGTAGCGTTCTCCCTCCGACAGGCCGCTGTGATAGACCAGCACTCGATCGCCAAACCGTGCCCGAAATCGATCGGTCAACTGAGGCGTCAGGCCAATCTCAGGTACGAGCACCAGTGCCGATTGCCCTTGTGCCAATATTGGGGCGATCGCCTGCAAATAGACTTCAGTTTTGCCTGAGCCTGTCACCCCATGCAGCAAGAGCTGGACGGCACCGTTAATCTGGGCGATCGCCGTCACGGCTTTCTCTTGGGCTGGCGTTAGCACCTGCGGGAGATCGCTTTGCACTCCAGCATTGGGGCGATCGCGCCGCAGCACTTCTCGATCCTGCACCACGACACAACCCTTTTTGGCCAAAGCCTGGACAACGGAAGAACTTGTGCCGCTAAGCTGAAGCAAATCGCGCAGCCACAGATCTCCTCCCTGGCGCAACAGCAGATCCAAAATTTCCTGCTGTCTCGCGCTGAGATTTGCCTCTGGAGCAACAGCATTTGTCACAGTCACCGCTCGCTGCATCTTAGGCCGAACGGGCGTTGGTGGTGCGAGATAGCTTTCTACCCAGCCTCGCTGTAGCAGATCTCGCAGCCCCCGCTGGGCTCCGCGCACCTGACGCTGCAAATAATTCCAGGTGTAGTCTCCCTGGGGCTGGTTTTGAAGAGTTGCTATCAGCTGTCGAGCGGGAACCGACAAGAACTCTGCGGCACCCGGCGGAAGGGCATCTTCAACAAGACGAATACGCCGCTGCGATCGCCGCAGTAAACCGGGCGGCAGCGCCATGCGAATCACCTGGATCAGTGGCGTGCAGTAGTAATCAGCGACTCGCTGGAGCAACGCCCAATAGTCTGCTGGAAAAAAGCCCCGGCTCATTACCCCATCAATGGCTTTGATCGAGTGCGGCTCAATCTCGGCGGGCGGAGTCGAGAGGAGACGAATGGCGATCGCCCCCACCTGTTGAGCGCCAAACGGAACGCTGAGAATATCGCCCGGAGCCACCGATTCATCGGGTGGAATGCTGTACGTATAGAGGCCCTGGGCTCCTGGACAGTCAACCAGCGCTTCGACCCAGGCTGGCGATGCTGCCGCTGGCAAGTAAGACGACGATGGCTCTGAAACCGACAATGGCTCTGAAACCGACGACATTGACGACATCGCTGAAAACAAGCAATTTTGAGAAGCGACCAGAGCCATAAAACAGGGCAGAAACGTCAGTTTTCCTAGTGTAAGTCAGTTTTAAGGATTCCCATGAGCGACTCGATGCATTTGAGCTAAACCTCTGCTGGAGCCATGACTTGAGCCAATACTCGGTCAATATCCATTAAAAAGACGGTCATTGGTTCTGACTCTTGAGCAATCAACGTCACATGACTCGCCATGTTGAGCTGTTCGGCTCGTCGATAAGATTCGGGCAATTCACGAATTTGAGAAATCGGAACCTCCATTAAAATTGGGGCATCATTGACCGGAATCCCGATCAGTTCTTCACTCGAACTCTGGGCAATGATCAAATAATGATCATCGTTATAGTCTCGCTGGGTCTGAACCGACTGGGCAACCTGGGGAGTTAGTTTTTCTTGTAAATCAAAAACCGTGATTTCAAAGTCACCCACGTGAGCAATGCCGACCCTTGCCCAGTCATTGCTGTAGATAACACGCGTGTGGTTGACAACTTTGTTAACTGACTCAATCCGCAGGGCAAAATTGAGTCCGCTAATCGTAAACACCACCAGCTTGAACGCCTTCTCTCGCTGTTTGAAGTTGAGCGTCTTAGAAAAGCGACTATGCGATGACACGACCATTTCTGGCTGGTTAGCTTCGATGAGTGACGCAGTGGTATTCATAAAAAAATCCTCGCAGATGGAATAGAGGTGAGCAGTCGGGTCGATGAGTGGCAGTCGAGGAACGTGGCAGTCGAGGAACGTGGTAGTTGAGGAACAGTGAGAGCAGCGATCGCACGTCTTAGCCGCTCTCATTGAGTTAGCATCATGGCCGTGCGCCTGACCTTAGGGCCGTGCGCCAAGTGCAACGGATAATCGAGGTTCTGGTTTATCGTCAGCAGGACTCTTGAGAATAGAGGTAAGCGACTCAAGGAAGTCTTGTTCGGTATAGGGCTTAGTGAAATAGGCATTGGCTCCTAAGTGCAATGCCAACTGGCGATGCTTGTCGTTGCTGCGAGAGGTCAGCATTGCCACAGGAATGGTGTTGAGATCGTTGTGCTGTCGGCGGTAGTTGAGGAACTCAAAGCCATTCATATTGGGCATTTCGATATCACAGATAACGAGATGTACCGATTGGCTTTGTTCGAGCTGCTCAATGGCTTCCCGTCCGTCGCGAGCCTGAATGACTCGGTACCCAGCCCGTTGCAGGGTCAGGGCTAGAGTCCGTCGCAAGGTTGCCGCATCATCTACGACTAGAATCTGAGGCGTTTCCAACGTTTTGAACTTCTTAGAAGACTCTGGCGGTGACTGAGAATCGCTGACGATCAAATCAATGGGCTTCGAAAAGTCGGGCGTAAACTGCGTGGTCTGGGTCGAAACGTTTCGTTTGCCTAGCACTTGGTCAATCAAGACATAACCATCAATCACGGGCAGCAGCGTGCCGTCACCCAAAATCGTACAGCCGTAGGCATAGCCTGGAGGGGCGATCGCCTTACTGAAGGGCTTGATCACTAGCTCTTGCTCTGTGACCAAGCGGTTAATTTCGAGGGCCACAAAATCTTGTTCTCGTCGCAACACCAGTAAGGGTAAGGCCCATTCTCGCGGCATGGGAGCCGCTGCCAAGGCTCGACTGAGAGAGGTTTCTTGCACAGGGCAGTTGTATTCCATCAGGCTAGAGAGGGGATGCACGGGCACAATTTGCTCGCGCCAGCTCAAAAAGCGCTGGTTTGCCGACTGCCGCACCTGGTTGCCTTTGGGCACGACAATTTCTTCAATGCTGTCAGAGGGAAGGGCGATCGCCGTTGAGCCTACCGAACAGACCAACAGCTTGGCAATCGTCAGCGTCAGCGGTAAGCAGAGCGTAAATGTGGTGCCCTTACCCGGCAACGACGTAACCATGACAGAGCCCTGGAGCGCTCGGAGGCGCGATCGCACAATATCAAGCCCGACTCCACGCCCCGAAATTTCGCTCACCTTCTGAGCCGTAGAAAATCCCGGTTCAAAAATCAGCTCAAAGATTTGAGATGGCGTCGCATTCGCTAAAATATCGGCAGAAATCAGTCCCTTTTCCAGAGCCTTCCTTTGAATATTTTGTAGATTTAGCCCTGCCCCATCATCGCGAATTTCAATCATCGTCTTATTGCCCTGGTGATAAGCACGAATCTCAATCGTGCCCTGGGCAGGCTTTCCAAGTTCTTGACGGTGGTGAGGAGACTCGATGCCGTGATCGAAGGCGTTTCTTAGCAGGTGCAGCAGGGGGTCATAGAGTTTTTCGAGTACCGCTCGATCGACTAAGACGCTGGTGCCAAACAGTTTGAGACCAACAGATTTCTGGAATTTGGTGGACAAATCTCGTAAAACCCGAGGAAATCGGTTTAAGACCTCACCTAGAGGCAACATTCGCGCCCACATCAGTTCATGGCGCAGTTGGTTGAGCATTTGCCGCTGATCTTGCAGGGTGCGGTTTGACTGCCCGGTAAAGAGCACCACATCATCAACACTTTCTTCAATCTGCACTACCTCTTCCAACATGCTCTGAAGTTGGGAATAGATGGCGCTGTATTGATCCATTTCTAGGGCATCAAAGGTAGAGCTAAACCCAACACCGGATAGGTTCGTCATCTGGTTTTTGGGTGCCTGGTGCAGATGATGCTTAGTTGGAGCAATCAAGACCTGATCAGACGTTTCTCGAAGATGCTCAACCAATGATTGAAAGCGGGAGAAGCGATGGGTCAAATCTCGCGCTGCCCGCTGAAGCTGCTCTTGCTGCAAAGACAGCCCATTGCGGTTGATGGCCAATTCACCGACTTGGTTATCCATGCGTTCGAGTCGGTCGAGGCTCACCCGCACTGAAAGAGAAGCCGCAGGTTGAGTCACATCAGTCGAATTCGACGATGTGGGATGGTCTTTTGTCTGAGCTTTGGAGCCACTGACTGAAGATGCTTTGACCGGAGAATCTTGGCCTGACAGTTCTATGGCGCTGGCTGTCGGTGAAGACGGAGTCTGAGGTGCCTCCTCCAGTTTTGTAGAAACCGCAGCAGTTGGCGATGGCTGATGAGTTGAGTTTTCAGGAGATGGCGGAACAGGTGCTGGGTCACGATGAGAGGGATCAGGAACTAGATTTGCTTGATTGCGGGCTGCATGATTAGCCGCTGCATTGGCAGCAGACTTCCTTGAAGGGACGGCAGGAAATGACGCTTCATTAGCGACAGGTAGATTCTTAAAGGCTTGCTGCAGTTTTAGGACTTCTGCAACTGTTCGAGGTTTAGAGTTGGGCGGCGTGGTGAAACTCGGTTGTGCAGGTTGTGGCGTCATCTGGCGATCGCCCTTCACCCCATTTGTTGAGGCAGTCGAAGACGATGCTGCTGCACCAGATGCTGCACTAGATGCCGCATCAGACTGCGGAATTTTGGTCTGGGCGGCTGGAGGCTGAGCCAAACGGCCTGGAGCTTTTTGGGTTTGTGGAGGTTGAGCAGGAGCAGGAGCAGGAGCAGGAGCAGGAGCAGCTTCAGCCTGAATGGCTTTAGCCTGAGTGGCTTTGGCTTGAGTGGCTTTCGCCTGGGCAGGGGTTGCTTGGCCGGAGGTTGCTTGGGCAGGAGTTGCTTGAGGCGATCGCCCTGAGACTTGCCCTGACCTCGCGTCTAATGGTGCTTGCTTGGGCTGAGCCGCTTTACCCGAATTCGCAGGAGCAGGAGGCTGAGCATTGGCTCTCGTCGCATTTGCTTGCGCCTGTTTTGCTTGCGCCTGTTTTGCTTGCGCCTGCTTTGCTCTCGTTGTATTTGTTTGAGCTTGCCTTGTTTGCGCCTGTTTTGCTTGCGCCTGCGGCGAAGAAACAGAAGGTTTTGGGGCGATCGCCTCAGCTTCCCTGCGAGGAGGTTGATCTCGACGATCTCCATCGGACAAATCATCCACCAATGGAGAGGCAGGTGGGGTGTCTGATGCAGATCCAAACAGTTCGGAGATCCAAGCATTCTCGTCCTGCATCTCAGGTGTGCCAGCGGCAACGCCAGCGTCAGCTTCCAGCAAGGGAGAATCAATCGCTGAATCGGTCGCTAAATTGGGTTCAACTCCAAACAGGTCAATAGCGAGATCATCCTCATCCAACAGGGCAGGTTCATCCTGCATCGCTGATTCGACAGCAGTAACATTGGTATCGTCAACGTCATCAATGTCAAAGTTGAGATCAGTGTCAAAGCTGAGATCAGCGCCGAAGCCAATATCGTTGGCATCAGAATGGCGAGTATCGGAATCATGAGCGCCAGAATTATGAGCGCCAGAATTATGAGCACTAGCATGTCTATTTTCGACCTCCGGTATCTCAACGTCCTGAGCGTTATCGCTTTCAGGCTGGAGGGCAGTTGCTAGGGCAGCGGCAAAGTCATCATCACTCAAAGCTGACTCATCAAAGGCTGCATCTGTTTCATTGAGCTCGTCGAGTCCTTCTAGACCATGTAGATCATTTAGCTCATCGAGACCGATCAGATCGGAGAAATCATCAAAGTTCTCTAGATCTGTTTCTGCAAAACCCGCTTCTGCAAAATCTGTTTCTGCAAACTCAGATGAACCCAACTCATGCAGGTTGCTTAAGGGATCTAGTTCATTAGACTCCATTAGCTCAGGGTTATGAGAAGGTGCTTGTCCCGTTGCTAAGGTCACCAGAGCGTCGCAGGGTGCGCCTTCGCCCGACCGTTTACCCGCAATGACTTGAGCCCGTGATTCCTGAAAGTCTTTTAAGCAAAGTTGGGCAATCTGTAGTGCCTGGTCAGGGGCACGCGAGAGTGCCTGACGAGTCGTCTGAGCGATAGAGCCAAACCCACTCAGATTTAGGAGTTCGGCAATGCCCTCAAACACCTCAGCTTGAGCTTCTACCTCGCTCAAAATGACGCCGGAGTCTGAATGCTGACAAGCCTCTTGCAGTCGCTCGATACCTTGCTCTACATCAACTTCGAAGATTGAGGCAACCATATCAACCCCCAGATCTGAGGAACTGGGTAGGTAGTCGTCGGCTCGTTCGAGAGCTTCACTCAGCAAATCTTCTAGGATGACGAAGATGTCGTCAGCGCGGGCGATCGCCTCTTCTTTGTCGTAGGTTCCGACTGAGATTTGCTCAATCAGAGGCAGTTTCAGCGAATCATAGGCTTGCAGCAGCAGCGTTTCAAGATTGACATCAATCTCGACCTTGTCACTATAGAGAGCTTTAAGAATGCTTTCTAGGCGATGGGCAATTGATTTAATCGTATCTAGCCCAACGCTGGCGGAGCTGCCCTTCAGAGAGTGAGCCGCTCGCATTAGAGAGTGAACTTTTGCCGTATTTCGTTCTTCGCGGAGGTTGAGAAGTCCGTCTTCCAGTATGTCCAGGAGTTCTGGGGCTTCTTCAACGAAAAACTGATAGGCCTGATCCCGAATATCTGGATGAATGCTCATGGCGTTCCTTAATCATGCGTGCAGGGGGTCGTGGGTGTAGATGGAGAGTGATGGGTTCTGACCGAGCGTCGAATAACCGAGTGTCGAACAGCCGAGCGTCGAACAATCGAGCGTGAAATAACCGAATGTTAAACACGAGCATTAAACAAAGGTCAGAAGGCGAGATCGGCGAAAGCGTCACGATAGGGAATGAAGGGAGTGAATACGCGGTACCCACTCCTTTCTGGTTATGCTTGATGTCACGTTATGGCATCCCTGATCGGTGTCCCCTATCTTCGTGGTGTTGCAGGGGAAAGCTTTCTAGACAACCTTGAACTGCCCGACGTTGTCTTGGAGTTGGCTTGCCACCTCAGCAAGCGCTCTAAATGAAGTCGATACAGAGGTTGCATCCGCAGAGGTTTTGTCGGCAATCGACGACACTCCTTCCATGGTCTTTGCCACTTCTTCTGATACTTGAGACTGCAAGACGGTGGCCTGGGCGATCGCCTCAACCAAGCTGTTGATTTGTTCACTGGCGCTGGCAATCTTGTTGAGGCTTTGGCGGGTCTCATCCACGAGCTGAGTTCCAATTACCACCTGCTCTGTACCTGACTCCATGGCTGCGACCACTTCGTTGGTCTCAGACTGAATGTCTGCGACGAGCTTCTCAATATCAGCCGTTGCAGCCGCTGACTGCTGAGCGAGCGATCGCACCTCTTCTGCAACCACCGCAAACCCTCGACCTTCTTCTCCTGCTCGGGATGCCTCAATAGAAGCATTCAGTGCCAACAAGTTCGTCTGAGCTGCAAAAGAACCAATCAGGTTGACCACCGTAGAAATCTTCTGAGACGATTCACCCAGGCGCTTTACCTTCTTCGCCGTTTCGGCCACCGTTTCTCGAATGGCCGAGATGCCCTCGACCGTTCGGTTCATGACCTCGTCTCCATCTTGCACCGTCTGAGATGCACGGCGCACCGCTTCTTCTGCCTCTGCCGCATTGGCCGAGACCATGTGAATAGACGATGCCATCTCTTGAATTCGATCTAGCGCGATCGAAATTTCTTGAGTTTGTTGAATCGCACCCTCAGCCAACTGCTGAATTGCTTTTTCATCTTTCGTGGTGGTATCGGCCACGTTACTGGCTGCCGCCTGCACCTGAGTTACAATCCGTCTCAAACTCTCAATCGTAGAGTTGTAAGAGTCAGCAATGGTGCCGATTTCATCGTCTTTCACCGAAGCCCGAATCGTCAGGTCACCTCGGCTCACCGGGTCTACCTCCATTAGCAGTTCTAGAGCGCGTTTTTGCAGCCCTTCTTTCAGAGCCTTCTGCTCTTCTGCTAACACTTCTGATTTAAGACGGGCAGACTCCACTTTACCCAAAAACCCAACCCGGTCAAGAGACGTGGTCAACTGGAGAGAAAGCTGCTTTAGAAAGTCAATTTCATCGTTTTGCCATACCCTCACATCTGCGCAATGGTGGGCGACCAACAGACCAAACAGTTCTCCCTCGTTCATGATGGGGACAATAAGATTGGCCTTCACTCCCAAGCGCTCCAGCATCTTGGTGTGGGCAGGGTGCAGGTTGGCGTTATAGATATCGGTCGTATGAAAGACTCGACCCTCTTTGTAGCTATCGATAATTTGCTCTGGAATGCACGGATCATCGACCTTAAAGTTCAAGGATTGAATAAAGCCTTGATCAACCGATTCGGCAATGATGGTGCCGCTCCAGTCGGCCACAAATTTGTAGACCACTAGACGATTGGTTCTGAGCAACTTTCGGCCACCATCAAGGGCTTGAGCAAACATCGTCTGAATGTCGTCTTCTGTCTTAACGTCAATGTTGGCAACCTCTGCCAAAAAGCGCTGACGATCAGCGACGGCAGCCTGAGAATCGAGCAGGTCACCGAGCTGCACCGCCATGCCGTTGATGTAATTGCCTAGGTCTGCGAGTTCATCTTCACCTTCGGCACTTAATCGGACATCTAGATCACCCTGTCCAATGTGTTCTACCGCTTCGGCTGCATCCACAATCGGTTTTGCGACCCGCTCGGCCAATACCTTACCTAAGACAGCCACAAGCGTTCCTGTGACGGCAGTTCCGGCGAGCAAAATCAACAACAGCTGACGCTGGTGCGCAAATGCCACAGTAGTCGGATGAGCTACAATCATGCCCCAGTCGCGGGCAGATTCGCTTTGTTCAGCCTGGGGCGGAGCATAGGAGACGATTTGCTGTTCTTGACCCTCGTGACGATCGATTACAGTAGCACTCTCACTCTGGCCTACTTCGGTCAGGGTTTGTGCCAACAGCGGATAGATATTTTGAATTGAGTCATTGGTGTCGTCTTTGTTGCGCGAAGAAGACGCAACAATCTCACCTGTGCTGTCTGTCAGATGAAATTCTTGATCGCCATCCTCTTCAAATCGCAGAATCTCGTCTAAGTGATCCATCGGAACTTCGGCAACCAGCACCCCTAGAAGTTCATTGGTGAGATGAGTCATAACAGGAGCTGCCGCCGCAAATTGATAGCTAACTCCATCTGGGGCATGGTGAGGCGATGAAATCGTTGCAGCGCGGCTTTGAAGAACGTCTTGAAAGTAGTCTTGGTCGCGAATATTGTTTCTGCTGGAGCCGTCAGTTTGGTACTGAACATTTCCGTTTAGATCAAAAATTGCGATGCTACTGTAGACTCCTTCATAAAGCTCGATATATCGATTCAAGCTTTCAACTTTTTCCTGATCGGGGGTGGAAATTCGCAAATCAGGGTCTGCAAACATAGAGAGCCCTGCCATGACCTGAGCGTGCCCAAACCGTTCTTGAACAAAAATGTCAAGTTTCTCCTGCAAGGATTCTGCCTGTTCTTCCTGGGTTTCAACGGCTGTTATATACAGTTCTCGATTAGACGCGTAAAAAGACATCAATCCGGTAAGAACGATCGGAGTAACGCCAATGAGAAGCGCAAGGGTAGTTCCTTTTGAGCGCAGTCCTAAAGAGCGCCACCATCCCGACGGGGAAAGCTTAGAGCCTAACTTTTTCGATTCTGGGGGGCGATCGCCTCCATCGGGTTCAACGCTTACATCTCTATCGGTTTCAGACGAGCCGATGCGAGGGTTAACGGGCATCGTTGGGGGGGGAGACGCAACCCGACTCTGAGTCGCAGCACCTCCTTGAGCCGAGTAAGAAACGGTAGGCTGAGGATTGTGCTGATAACCATTCTGAGAATTTTGCTGATAGCCATTCTGAGAATTGGAGTGTGAAGAAGACTGTTTCACGGTGCTATACCTTTTGCAATTTAAACGTGATAAATCAAGCAGAATTTAGGCAAGATATTCCCTCACCTGCACCTAGCGCTTGTCTCAGTCTGTTGTGCAGCAAACCTGAGACAATGCCGTTGGGCAAGTGGGTAGACAAACGATGTAGAAAATTGAAAGCTCGGATATTGGAAAAGCCTTGGGGAATTAGTGGTGTAGCTAACCCTTTGGCATCGCTCCTAGAATGGCGTCGCCACTCAAAACCGCCAATACATCATCTTCAGACTTCATCCAATATCCGCGCAAAAACTGGGTAAAAGATTGAGTCGAAGTCGCTGCTGGAGGTTGAATCATATGCGGATCGCAGGACTCTAAATCAGTCACTCGATTGACAACTAGACCCAGCATTTGTGACTGCTGATTCGAGGTCTTCGTTCGAGATGAAAGAGGGTTGAAGACCACAACAGTGTGAGTTGAAACGTTGAGATTTTGCTGGTGCCAAGGCACTAACCCAACCAAGTGGGCTAAATCAACCATCCAGAGAATCTGCCCTCGCCAGTTATAGACTCCCATCAGCCAAGATGGCATGTGTGGAATAGGAGCGACGCGATCTGCTGGAACCTTGAGCACCTCGCTAAGTTGGCGAATCGGCAGCAGTGCTCGTGTCTTGTTGCTTAACTCTAATCGAAGAAATTGCTCTGTTCCTGATAGCTTTGATTTAGACTTAGTGGTCAAGGCTTGAGCAATTTTGCTCTCTGTAGAGGCTTTTCTTGGAGGAACCGAACGGGTGGAATTGGCGGACATTTTACCGCTCCTAATCTATCTCGTGAAAATGGATTCAGAATAGATAAAAGCCTGATTCTTGAAGAGAACGATTTGAACATTGAAGAGAATATACGCGATCCCCTAAGGAGGGGATTGCGTCAAAACTAAGCAGCCAACAAATTTTTCATGGTGCGCAAAATTTCGGCTTGATCAACAGGTTTGGGAAGATAAGCATCTGCTCCCTGCTTCATGCCCCAAAACTTGTCCATTTCACTACCCTTTGTAGAGCAAATAATAACCGGAATTTTGCTTGTTTCTATCTTATTTTTGATTTCACGACAGACTTCAAAGCCGCTAGAACCTGGTAGTACGACATCTAAAAAGATAATGTCGGGCTTGTGATTGCTCACTTTAACCAGTGCTTCTTCTCCGCTGCGAGCGGTTATTACAGTGATGCCATGCTGCTGTAAGCAGGAGACAATAATCTCTAGATCTGTGGCAGAATCATCAACAACTAAAGCTGTACTCATGTGTACCTCATCTTAAGCAAGCAAGTTGAGCTGGCATAGGGCAAAATATGGTGCAATATACTCTATGCCAGCACGGTGGACTTAAACAATCAGCAGTTGCTTTGTTGTCCGAACGATGTCGGATGGATCAACTGGCTTAGGCAAATAGGCATCAGCACCTTGCTTCAATCCCCAAAATTTATCCATTTCAGTTCCTTTCGTTGAACAAATCACAACGGGGATTTTGCGTGTCTCTGCTCTATTTTTTAGTTCTCGACAAAGTTCAAATCCACTGGTGCCGGGCATCACAACATCTAAGAAAATGATGTCGGGTGTGTGATTATTGAGTTTTACTAGCGCTTCTTCGCCGCTACTAGCGGTCAAGACAGTAATGCCACTTTGTCGCAAACAGGTGACGATAACTTCTAAATCGGTAGCAGAATCGTCAACAACTAAAGCTGTGCTCATCGTATTTATCTCTTGAAAAATTGACGTTAGATTGATATCACTGGGTCGTGCGATTTAGATTCGCTACACTGACTTCAACAGTTCAGTAGAAGACCCAAAACATAGGGCGATCGCCAAGACATTAAAGGAAGCTGTCTATCGATTGCGACGTTATGTAAGGCAGATGCAAAACCTGAAAACTGGCAGCAAATCCTGTTCACTATCTCTTCGAGGAGTTGAGATGAACATGTTTTTTGATCATGCCAATCACGGCATCTCGATCTACAGGTTTGCCGATAAAATCTGAAGAACCCACTAATTTGGCCCGGACACGATCCACAATGCCATCATTGCCTGTCAGGATCACAATAGGGGTGTTCTTGAATAAGGAAAGCTTACGGAGCTGGGTGCAAATTTCATACCCATTCGTGCTGGGCATGACCAGATCAAGGAAGATAATTTCTGGTTTTCTAGAGAGTAAGACGGCGATCGCACGCAGTGGATCGTTCACGCTCACAAAATTGTAGCCAGCCTCACGAATAATCTGTTCCATCGTCTGACAGATGAGAGGACTATCATCTATGCAAGCCACTAAAACATCTTGAAACTCTTGACTGTCATCGTGTTCGATGTGGTCAGAGTCAAAACTATCAAATCCCTGAAAATCTGGAACGTGTTTTAGTTGAATGACCCCTGACTGAATATGGGGCAACAGATAGGCTGTTACAGTGGTCACGTCTCGTTTCATCTTGAGCGCGATGTCTCTTAAAGTCTGCTGACCGTTTAATAAGCGAACTAGACTTTTATAGACATGCTGAGGCACTTGGGTTTGAAGAAGCTCAGGGTTTTGAATGACAGGCGCACTATTCGGAGAGCGATCGACTAACCTTGACTGCTGCCACGTGACCCATTGCTTATGCACATCACGAACTACGTTGCCTGCATCGGAAAAAATGAGCTTAGCTGAAAGCGATTTGTCAGGAATAATTTGATACGATACTCGACGTTCGTAGCGAACATCAAATAGGGTTTCTGTCAACGCTAAGCGAATATTGTTTAGCGCTTGTTCTCGGGTTATTTTGCGCTCTGCAACCCAAGAACAAAGGACTTGATATTCCCAACATATATTGGATTGGAGATTGCTCAAGCAAATCTTTTCTTCCAGACTACATTCTTTAGGAATACCTTTTTGTAGCCACCAATAATACATATCAGAGTTACAGGCAAGGAGTCCTCTTTCCCATCGACGATACCGATGCTCTCCACCTGTGGCATATAAAAAGCGTCCAAGATAAAAGTAGAAAGTCCATTCTTCATCTCGTCCTCCTCGCAATATCAGTTGGCCACTAAAACGGGAGCGCTTAAAGGTCGTAAATAGCTGGATTTGAGTCTGAGTTGTAAACTCAATAATTTGACTCTCTGGTGAAGATGTCCGAGTCATTGTGGTTTGCATATCGCGTAAGTCACTAGAGCAAGATATGAACAGTTAGTAATTGATTACAGCAAGACTGTTTTGTTCAAAAATGGTCATTCTCAATGATGAAATAAATCATCTATCTCTGAGAGTGCCGCACCTGGGTCACGCAAGTTTTGATTATGGATTGGGATTGGATGAACAGGCACAGCCCGTTGTACTCATACCGTTTCTCAATGGCATGAAAATTATATGTATTGATGGATGCTCTGATTTGGTTGCCTTTTCGATTTAGCAAGACTGCGATCGCCATCATCGATGA
Organism: Elainellaceae cyanobacterium; assembly: GCA_049647405.1. Taxonomy (GTDB): domain Bacteria; phylum Cyanobacteriota; class Cyanobacteriia; order CAKZMO01; family CAKZMO01; genus CAKZMO01. The sequence continues at coordinate 34,331 of JBARXP010000373.1, forward strand.
CATCTTATAAACGATGCTAAAAATGAGACTTTAGAAGCAGTTTTGCAGGTGCTGCGATAGAAAAAAGTACAACAACAATGAGGGTAGAACAGGCTCTCGATATCTGATAGATGAGACACACCATAGTTATCTTTGAAGAATTTCTATCTATCTTCCAAGAATTTTAGCTCTAGTGGCAGATGCTGTATCAATGGGGCGATCGCCCGACTAAAGCCGTGATAAAAAGCAAAGGGTAGATTGAGGTAGATGTCTAAATCGTCAGACCTAACGAGTGTGCTAGCGATGCCTGGAGCTAGGTTAGCGTTAAGAAGATGCGAGTAAGGTTCCCGATTCTGCTGGTGAAGCATCACAGCCAGTCGAGTTAAAGAAACAACTTTTTTCCAATTAGACAGTGAGTGCGATAAGGTCTTAAATCAGCTTTTGATCAACTACTAAATATTGATCTGTATATCCATTAAAAGCCGATAGACTGCAAACCTGATTAAACTGTTCTAATTCGAAACCTTCAACTGATCTTGCTTTGCATGGGTGTGCTGCTATATACAGTAAACCCGCTAGATCATGTCTAGAACATCAGAATTTACACCGAGCACAGCCGGGAGGTTACAATATGAAATATTTTTCTCTCACAATTCAAAACTGAAATATTGGTATTGAAATAAATCTAAAAAATATTGGATAGTGCAATCGACTAATAAACAAGTTGTGCGATGTTTATGTAAGTTCTATTGCAAATATTGCGGCAATTAATAACTTTTATAGTCAGAGTGTTATGGGTTTACCTCTGAATCTAGATTTCAGGGCTTATCTTTGGCTCACTCTTTATGCAGCCTTCATTCTTGCTTGACGCAAAGAAAACTTATCCTGGCTCGTATCACATAAACTTTTCTTTCATTGGTTCTTTAATGCGAATCTCAAATGGGGTCATGTGGAGATTCAGTCAAATCATGGTGTGTAGTTCTAGGAAATATACGGATATAAAAAGTTTACATTAATAGACTTGATCGTTATCGACTCAAACTCTCAGCGATTAAACCTGATGCCTAAGGCGGCAGTTGCTTTGCGATGAGTGTAAAGCTTGACACTGATTTTTCTCTGTTGGTGTCTGTTGGTGTTTGTGGCGATCGCAGTCTAACACGCACCCTTACACCTAAAAACGGCGAGAGGAATAGGTTTCAGCACCAACCCTCTCACCGTTTCTTTAGTATCAGAGTGAACCTAACTTGCAGTTCAGCACCGCCTGATTCAGTCCTCTTGTTTCGCCAAATGTGGGGTGCGTCTCAGCCTAAATGCCCCATCTCAAGCGAACATCACGTGCGAGAGGGTTGTGAATGTGGGGGCAGAGATGCAATGGGGCGCGAATAAGGCGTGCTGGCTTCCTCCTCGCCATGGAGAAAAAACTCTCGAATAAACCTGGCGATCGCCCGCTGCATGAGGCCACCTGCAATATCTCTCCCCATCGAGTGAAACGCTGGATTGCTCAACAAACGAGGCACAACATCCAACAAAAGCTTTGGATCAAAGCCTGGAGTCTCTCTCAAGATCGTCAAAATTTGGATGATGTGGTCTACGCTGCTGTCGGAATCTTGCCCCGTCGCATTGGGATTGACCGAGCCGCTATCACCAAACCCAATGCGCTGCCGCAGACTAAACGCGAGCTGCTGCATCGATTGACGCCCAAATGCATCGATAGAGGCCACACTTTCATTAATCAAATAATCACGGATAAAAGCTCCCCGATCTGAAAAGAGGAAGTCAACCGTCTGCTTCAAGACCTGATTGGGATCATAATCTGGGCTGTTGCTAGCGTTGCGGAGCAAGTTTTCTAGACGATTCCAGCGAAACTCGCCATCTTTAAATAAGAGATCTTGGAGTGAGGCTCGCAACTCGGGAGACGGATCGCTCAGCAGGCGCTTTGAAACGTAGGGATAAGCTTTGCTCAAGACCTTGAAATTGGGATCGACCTTAATCGCGATTCCTTCTAGGGTGACGAGAGACCGAATAATCAGCGCGTAATAAGCAGGCACCCGAAACGGATACTCATACATAATGGCGGAGAGCTGATCGGTAATGCTCTTGAAGTTTAGCTCTGCCACGCTGGCACCGAGAGCGTCGCTAAACACACTCGAAAAAGCAGGAATAATCGGTGTTAAATCGGTTTCAGGGCTGAGAAACTCTAGCTTCACATAGTCTGACGCCAACCCTTCAAAGTCTCGATTAACCAGGTGAACAACCGCCTCCAACAGCCCGTAGCGCTGGGGTGGTTTGACCTCGCTCATCATGCCAAAATCGAGATAGGCTAGCTTGCCCTCAGGCGTGGCCAGCAAATTACCCGGATGAGGATCAGCATGGAAAAAGCCATGTTCTAGAAGCTGTCGTAGAGAACATTGGACTCCCACATTGACCAAGTGGCCTGCATCGACCCCTTGAGCCCGAATCTCGTCTGGCTTGGTCAGCTTAGTGCCTGTAATCCATTCCATCGTCAGCACACGACGATTGGTATGCTCCCAATAGATTTTAGGGACGTAAATATCTGGAATTTGGCCGTAGAGTTCGGCAAATCGCTCTGCGTTGAGACCTTCATGGATGTAGTCCATCTCTTCGTAGATGCGAGCCCCAAACTCATCCATGATGCCGATGAGGTCGCTCTTCACATCTTTAATCAGTCGAGTCGCTAGGCGGGCGAGCTGACGCAAGACATAAATATCTAAAGAGATGCGCCGGGTCAGGTCAGGCCGCTGCACTTTAACGGCAACAGTCTCTCCTGTCTTGAGTTTGCCTTTATAAACTTGGCCCAAGGAGGCTGCTGCAATCGGACTCTCCGATAGCTCTGCATAGACGTTTTGCGGGCGATCGCCCAATTCTTCTTCGATAAACCGATAGGCGACCTCATTGGGAAAAGGAGGAAGCTGGTCTTGCAGCTGACTCAACTCTTCTAAATAGATGGGGGGAACTAGGTCTGGGCGAGTCGATAGGGCTTGCCCAACCTTGATGTAGGCAGGGCCTAGCTCGGTTAACAAATCGCGCAACCGAATAGCTCGCTTCGGCTCCATCTTTTTGCTGCGGCCCAGCTTTTTGTCAACCCACAGGCTCAGGGCAAACGTCAGCGTCGGCCAAAAGATATTGAAGAGGCGCGACAAGACTTTGAGGGGTTGCTTGCCGTAGAGGCGACTGACCTCTTCTGGGTCGTAGCGCATCGGCTCTGAGTCAAGATGGGCGATCGCCGAATAAGCATAGGCCAACCGAGACGATTCGTTTTGCTCAGCCTTAATGCGAGCAATCCGATCATCTAACTCTTTGGGCTCATAGCCATTAGAATTCGGCAAATTGTGCATTTGTCGAATCGTGTCAGAACGATGTGTTGTTTCAGTGGATGAAGCCATTTCGCGAGTTCTAGACGGCATTTAGAGTTACTTCGACAGTTTGTATGGGCGATCGCACAGAGCTTTAGAGCTTTCAAAAGCGCAAACGCTCTAGCCTGGTGCAAGGCATTTTTAGTGATGCAGCATCTTTCTTTAATTATTGTAACAATTTTGTTGCGATCGCCCCGGTCAATTTGCCTGATGGCTATTCGTTTAGGGTTTTGTCGCTATGCTTCTGACCGATGGGAGTGCCCAGACAATCGCCCACTTATTGCTGCCATTCTAAAACCGATAGGCGATCGCTCAATCCTCTCAAAGGCAGAGCAGGTCACTGTGCGATCGCCCCTGCTTGACTGACAAAAGTTCTGATGTAGGTTGGTGTTGAGCAAAGCGTTTGTCCGATGGACAGGCAACGCCAACGCAAAGCGTCTCCGAAGGAGACAACCCAAAGCCAGCAACGGTTTCGATGGGTTACGCTAACGCTAACCCATCCTACTGCTACGACACAGCTAAAATAGTGCAATAGATTTCTGGCATAATTCAAGCGATGCAAGGAATCTCGGATTTCTCTAATCTACCTTTTTAGCTGTGTTGATCCACTACGGCAGAATCAAAGCTTCAAGAGTTTTGTCAGTCAATCAGGCGATCGCGCCTTCCCTAATCTTCTCTCGTGGCTCCCGTCTCCTGACTTCTCTTTTCCTCTACGGTTGACTTCAATCGACCGTATGCGTATGCTCTTTCATTAAGCTGTCTCACCGATGGCTTAAGTTCAGAACTCAAGAACTTGGCACCATCTGCGAGTGCTTGCGACACCCACAGATGGCTAACCCACCGCGACTGAGCATTCCAGTCGGGGGGCTAACGGTTCATGGTAAACCGTGGCTGCCTCGAATTGCACACAATTGCGGGGTAGCTAAGGGACTGAGTTCTGGTTTCTTCCTGTCGTTTATTTCTACAAGGAACCAGAACCTCATGTTTCAATCCCATTCGGGCGC